>SLPR01000139.1 GCA_007131895.1 Bacteroidales bacterium
ATGGCAAGAAATCCATTACCCCCTGCAAAGTCTGTAGCAGAAAAAGTGATAAACATTAAGGCAATAGATAAAACAGGATATAACCCTTCAAAATCAAGGTCAATTTTGTTTATGACAAATTTGCTCAACCTGCCAAAAAGATATCCTGCCAGTGCTCCCACAATCATCTGTTGTAGAAAAATGGGAATTACTGATAACAGACTCTGGTCCTGATTGACCACCAGGGTAAGAAAAACAATGGTGAGCACGTAAGCCATGGGATCGTTGCTTCCGCTTTCAAGCTCAAGGGTAGGCCTTAGATTGGATTTAAGGGCCAGACTTTTGGACCGTAATATGGAAAAGACAGCAGCAGCATCTGTTGAAGATACGATGGAGCCCAGAAGCATACTCTCGTAAAGCGTAAAATCCGTAATAAGCCAGACAAAAGTGCCCAATGAAAGTGCCGTTAGCAAAACCCCCAGCGTGGATAAAACCACTCCCTGACGCAAAACCGGCTTAACCGTATTCCAGCTGGTATCAAGGCCCCCAGAGAAAAGAATAAAATTTAACGACACAATACCTATAAACTGGGCAATTTGCGGATCGCTGAAACGAATACCTAAAATTCCATCCGTCCCGGCAAGCATCCCAATAGCCAAAAAGAGCAATAAGATGGGAACTCCGAATTTATAAGATGTTTTCCCAGCTACAATGCTTATAAAAAGCAAAAGCGATCCTATCAGTAAAATATTTTCTATGGTGACAATCATTTTATTAAATTTAATTTACCGGAGCCAATGATAAAACTTCATGATTTAACAAATTAACCTGTAAAAAGTATCAGGCTTCATGAAAATTTATTAAGTCTGGTCCTCTCTGCTCAAATTCGCCTGATTACAGCATTTTTGCAAACAAAGAGATAAAGTGAATAGCCTGAGAAATTCAACTTATCAACTTTTTTCCGCAACAAACAAGTTGCTTCACAAAAAAGGCGGCCCATCCGGAACCGCCATATATTAGTTTCTATACAATCTTTTCTTCCGTGATAATAAATGCTTGCAACGAGATTCGGATATCAAAATGGATCCCGGAAAACAACATTACCTGCCGTGACACTGTTTATATTTCTTTCCACTTCCGCATGGGCAAGGTTCATTTCTGCCCACTTTCTTTTCTACCCTTACCGGCTCTGGCTTGGCCCGGCTACCCGCACCGGGTATATCGCTTCGCCCGGCATTCAGTCTGCTCATATCGGTGCGGCGTGGGGCATCGGCAGCACGTAGCTGCGAGGGATCATTCACGGGCAATCTTGCCTTTAAAAGGAATGAAATAATATCCTTATTGACTTTTTGAATCATTCGCTTGAACAGCTCAAAGGATTCAAATTTGTAAATCAACAATGGGTCTTTTTGTTCATAGGCAGCCCCCTGCACTGATTGTTTTAAATCGTCCATTTCTCTCAAATGCTCTTTCCATGCATTGTCAATGATGGCCAGGGTAATATTTTTTTCAATGGAAAGGGCTACTTCCTTACCTTCACTCTCAAAAGATTTCTTCAGATGAGCAATTACATTGAGGGTCTTAATTCCGTCAGAAACCGGTATGGCAATGTTTTCGTATTGTTCACCTGCTTTTTCATAAACCTCTTTGATAACGGGATAAGCAAGTTTTGCAATGCTGTCAATCTTCTCACGATACCTTGCAGAAGCAATTTGAAAAACCTCTTCTGTCAGTTTGGTAGATTTGGAATCAATAAAAGTTTTTTCATCAAATGGAATCTCAATACCCAGGTTGCGTAGCATTTCCATTTTAAACCCTTCCAAATTGCCATTTTCCTGTCCGTCCATAACGGATTGCTCACAATAGTCATAAAGCATATTGGATATATCAACGGCAAGTCTTTCTCCAAAGAGCGCATTTCTTCGTTTTTTATAAATAACCTCACGCTGGGCATTCATAACATCATCATACTCCAGCAACCTCTTACGGATACCAAAGTTGTTTTCTTCCACTTTTTTCTGTGCTCTCTCAATGGAGTTGGTAATCATGGAATGCTGAATCACTTCACCCTCCTGCAAGCCTAGACGGTCCATGATTTTACTGATCCTGTCGGAACCGAAGATACGCATAAGATCATCTTCGAGCGAAACGAAGAACTGAGAAGAACCCGGGTCACCCTGACGACCTGCCCTACCGCGCAACTGTCGGTCAACCCTTCTTGACTCATGTCTTTCGGTACCAATAATGGCCAAACCACCGGCTTCTTTCACGCCGTGGCCGAGCTTGATATCTGTACCCCTACCTGCCATGTTGGTGGCAATGGTTACGTTCCCGGGCCGTCCGGCTTCTGCTACAACCTGTGCCTCACGCTGATGTTGTTTGGCATTGAGAATATTGTGTTTTATCTTGCGCAGGCTGAGCATTTTGCTCAAAAGTTCGGAAATTTCAACCGATGTGGTACCTACCAGGATGGGTCGGCCTTTGCTGACCAAATCAACAATTTCATCAATTACAGCATTGTATTTTTCACGTTTGGTTTTATAAACAAGGTCTTCCCGATCTTCACGGGTTATTGGACGGTTGGTAGGAATGACAACCACATCCAGCTTATAGATATTCCATAACTCACCTGCTTCTGTTTCTGCTGTACCCGTCATACCGGCCAGTTTACCATACATTCTGAAGTAGTTCTGCAGTGTGATGGTAGCATAAGTTTGTGTTACAGCTTCAATTTTAACATTTTCCTTGGCTTCAATGGCCTGGTGCAACCCATCAGAATAGCGGCGTCCTTCCATGATACGGCCTGTCTGTTCATCCACAATCTTTACCTTGTTATCCATAATAACATACTCGGTATCTTTTTCGAACAAGGTATAAGCCTTCAGCAACTGATTAATAGTGTGCACTCTTTCAGATTTGGCAGAGAAATCCGTCAGCAGTGTATTTTTCTTCTCAAGCTTTTCCTTCTCAGGCAGATTACTTTTTTCAAGGTCTGCCATTTCAGCACCAATATCAGGAAGAATAAAGAATTCCGGGTCATCGGAGGCTCCTGTAATAAGGTCGAGACCCTTTTCTGTGAGTTCTATTACATTGTTTTTTTCTTCAATCACAAAATAAAGCTCATCATCAATAATATGCATGTGCTTGTTTTGTTCCTGCATATAGAAGTTTTCCGTTTTTTGCAGGATGCTTCTGATGCCTGGCTCAGATAAAAATTTGATCAAGGCTTTGTTTTTGGGCAATCCCCGGAAGCAACGCAAAAGTAGCTCACCCCCTTTTTTCTCATCCCCCTTTTCACCGTCTTTGGGCATAAGTAGTTTTTTTGCATCCGCCAACACACTGGTTATCAATGACCTTTGTGCAGAAACAAGCTTTTCTACCTTGGGTTTCATTTCATGAAACTCATGTTTTTCTCCCTGGGGCGTAGGACCGGAAATAATGAGTGGTGTACGGGCATCATCAATCAATACGGAGTCAACCTCATCCACGATGGC
>SLPR01000211.1 GCA_007131895.1 Bacteroidales bacterium
ATTATCAAGTATATGAATGTTCTGATGGTTTGCCTGGGCAATATTTGCCGATCTCCCCTGGCAGAAGGAATTATGAAAGAAAAAGCCAAAAAATACAATCTGAAAATAAAGGTAGATTCTGCCGGAACTGCCGCCTACCATGCAGGAGAATACCCCGATCCCCGATCAATGGAGGTGGCTTTGAAAAATGGGATTGATATCTCGGATCAGCGAGCCAGAAAATTCAGAAGTGACGATTTCGACCGCTTTGACAAGATTTTCGCCATGGATGACTCAAATTATTCAGACCTGGTTGCTCTTGCACAAACTCCGGAGGATAAAGAAAAGGTTGAAATGATACTCAATAAAGTGCATCCGGGAGAGGATAAATCTGTTCCCGACCCATATTATGGAGGGAAAGATGGTTTTGATAAAGTTTTTGATATGCTTGACAAAGCATGCGAGAAAATTGCCTCAGAAATCGCAACTAAAAACAATTAAAATACTCCCTCCGGTGAATATACCAGCGATTGATTTTAAACAATTCACGGCAGCTCATCAAGGTTGGCTTTTATGTATTAACATGTCCTTCAGATAGCTCAGACAAGCATAAAAAACATGGGTAACGAGATAGAAATTTACAATGCTCCTTTGCCCCGGGCAACGGACATTGATTCGGCCAATAAAAGGATTTCTGAATATGTAAAACAAACGCCTTTACTGACTTGCGCTACTTTAAACGATTTAAGTGGTGCATCATTGGTGTTTAAGTGTGAGAATCTGCAGAAAGCCGGATCATTCAAATACAGAGGAGCCACAAATGCCATTTTGAAACTAACATCCTTGCAAGCTTCAAAGGGAGTTTGCACCCACTCGTCGGGAAATCATGCCCAGGCACTGGCCCTGGCAGCCAAAACCAAGAGTATAGCCGCTTATATCGTAATGCCCGGCAATGCGCCCCGGGTCAAAGTGGATGCAGTGAAAGGATACAATGGAAATATCACTTTCTGTGAACCTACCCTGCAGGCAAGGGAAAGCACCCTGGAAAAAGTAAGGAAGGAAACGGGAGCAGAGTTTATACATCCTTATAATAACATCAATGTAATTGAGGGGCAGGCAACTTGTTTCTACGAGTTGTTGCAACAGTTGAAAACAGCGCCGGATTATGTAATCACTCCCGTGGGAGGTGGAGGATTATTAAGTGGCACCATTTTGACATCCCGGTATTTTGCTCCGCGAACCAAAGTTATTGGTGCCGAACCCATAATGGCCAACGATGCCTGGCAATCATTGAAGGCAGGAACTTTTATTCCATCAGAAAACCCTCAAACCATAGCTGACGGCCTTAAAACATCACTGGGATCACTTACCTGGCCTGTGATCAGGGACAACGTATACGATATTCTCGCCGTTTCGGAAGAGAGTATAATCAATGCCATGTATCTTGTATGGGAGCGTATGAAAATTGTGATTGAGCCTTCTGCAGCTGTACCCCTGGCAGCGGTGCTTGAAAACAAGGAATTATTCCGCAATAAGAAAGTGGCAGTAGTGTTTTCAGGTGGCAATACAGACCTGAAAAATCTGCCCTGGAACTAATAAACAAACACTCAACAACAATAACTCAGCAAAGCCATGGATCATCTTAAAGGAAAACTTTACCTTATTCCAGTGGGACTTGGAGGAGAAAATCCGCAAAATCTTCTTCCCTCAGGTAACTCAGCGATCATTGAAACCCTGGATGAATTTGTAGTGGAAAATATTCGTTCAGCAAGAAGGTTTTTAAGAAGCACCGGATACAAAAGAAATTTTGATACAGTAACATTTCACACACTTGACAAACATACCCGTGACCTGGATATACCGGGCTTTTTAAGTAATCTGAATGAAGGAAAAGATCTTGGTTTGCTATCGGAGGCTGGCAATCCATGCATTGCAGATCCTGGCAACAAAGTAGTTAAACTGGCCCATGAAAATAATATCAGGGTGATCCCCCTTGTGGGCCCAAGTTCTATTCTGATGGCCCTGATTGCTTCAGGGTTTAATGGTCAGAGTTTTACTTTTCATGGCTATTTGCCGTTAGATAAGAAAGCCCGGCAGCAGAAAATCAGAGAACTGCAAGACAATGTCTTAAAATGGCATCAGACGCAGATATTCATGGAAACACCTTATAGAAATAACGCTTTGATTGCTGATTTACTCAGCAATTGTCAGGATTCAATGTTGCTATGTATGGCCTCTGAGATAAGCATGCCTGATGAGTTTATTAAAACATTAAGCATAGCTCAATGGAAGAAGCAAACGCCCGATTTACATAAGAAACCGAGCGTTTTTTTGTTGTATAAACAAGATTGATTCTTTAACAGAGAATCGGAGTCATTTTTTGCCTAAAGCCGCATTTTCGATGGCAGGCCTTCGGGATTTGAAGGAATAAACCAAAACACCAATTCCCAGCAATATCATCGGGACACTTAACAACTGCCCCATATTGATGCCGAAAAAGCCCATCACATCATAAATAAAGCCTCCGGTCATACTTTCCTGTGGTTCTTTCCAGTACTCCACTACAAATCTCCATACAAAAAGGGTAATAAGGAAATAGCCAGTCATAAAGCCTTCATACAAACGGTTAATTTGCCTGAAATACAACCACATCATGGAGAGAAAGATAAAAAGATATCCTGCACCTTCATAAATGGCCGTAGGATGCACAGGAGGGGTAAAAACAGGCTCTGCACCCTGCATCCACTGGCCTACATTTTGTATAAATTTAAATCCCCATGGCTGGTCGGTGACGTACCCATAAATCTCATGGTTCATCAAGTTGCCAAGCCTTATAAACATTGCCCCGAGGGCTATTACAATAAGCAGTCTGTCAGCAGTCCATAAAAAGGGTTTACTGGAAACCTTACGGTAATACCTGTAAACGGCAACAATAATACCGAATGCACCACCATGGCTGGCCAGACCGCCTTGCCAGATAAAAAGGATTTCAATGGGGTTGGAAATATAATAGTCAAAGTCATAAAAAAAACAATGCCCCAGTCTTGCACCAATAACGCTTCCCAGGGCAATATGTATCAGCAGGCTATCAATTTCTTTCTGGCCAACATTCTCTCTTTTAAAAATTCGTGATACAATCTCGTATCCCAGGTAAAAGGAGAGAGCCCAGAATAAACCGTACCATCTTACTGAAAGGGGACCCAGTGAAAAAATTACAGGGCTTGCCTCCCAGGTTATTTGTAAAATAGTCATAAAATGGATCTTTTTATTATTCTATTTCTAAAAGTTCTACGTCAAAAATAAGTGTGGAGTGCGGAGGAATTGGGCCTGTTCCCCTGTCGCCATAAGCCATATCAGGTGGTAAAATAAAACGGTATTTTGCACCCCTGCGCATAAGGGCTATTCCTTCATCCCAACCCCTGATAACCTGACCCTGCCCCAGAACAAACCTAAAAGGTTGGTCTCGTTCTACTGATGAGTCAAAAAGGGTTCCATCGGAAAGGAAACCACTGTAATGAACTTCTACTATATCACCCGGCTCGGGATAGTTACCCACTCCTTCTTTTACAATAATATAACGCAGTCCACTATCCTTAGCCAGTGTGTCTTTTCCTATCACATTGTAGGGTTTGGCTCTTACTATATCAGAAGCTTCAATCACTTCAACATCGAAAATAAGATCAGCCCTTCCGGGGATAGGCCCTCTGCCCTGCTCACCATAAGCAAGCTGGTAAGGTATCCACAACCTTGCTTTATCGCCTACACGCAGATAGCTTAATCCTTCTTCCCAGCCCCGGATTACCATTCCTCTGCCCAGGGTTATTTCAATAGGCTGATTTCTTTCCAGGGAAGAATCAAACATGGTCATATCCTCAAAAAAGCCGGTATAATGAACCTTCACTTTCATTCCCGATTCCAGTTTCTTTCCTTTACCTTTTTTTACAATGCTCCAGCGCAAACCACTCGTACTTTGCTCAACAGGTATTGACTCAGAAACCTCGAAGGGTTCAGGTGCCGGAACAACGTTCATGATTTTCACGTTGAAAACCAGCGTTGAGTTTTCAGGTATATTGCCCATCGGCTGCTCTCCATATCCCAAATCAGGAGGTATTCTCAAAATAGCTTCATCTCCCTCTGAAAAAAGTGTCATAGCTATATCCCAGCCTTTAATTACCTGACCTGATCCTATTTTAAAAGAAACCGGCTCACCTCTTTCGTAGCTGCTGTCAATCATGGTACTATCTTCAAGCAAAAGGGTATAGTGAACGTAGACCACATCATTAATTGAAGCATTTTTTCCTTCGCCCTTTTTGAGAATCATATACTCAATTCCGGACTCGTGCATAGTATATGCTGCAGGTGCCGTAACTCTGGCTACCGGGCTGCAGGCTGCAACCAGAATTATTCCAGCCAGAAGTATTGCCAGCTGGACAATTCCTGATTTTCTACTGAATCGAATTGTTTTCATAAAACCTGCTTAAGAGACCAAAAAGTGAAGGCAAATACCTTTCTTGCTTTTCAATCATGTTATGTATGCATTTATTTAAATAGCTTATTCTGCGGCAATCAGCTCAATATCAAAAATCAAAGTAGAAAATGGCTGAATAATCTCACTCCTGGCTCTGTCTCCATAAGCGAGATGTGAAGGTATAATCAATCGTGCTTTGGATCCTACATTAAGCTTTGAAATGCCTTCATCCCAGCCTCTGATTACCTGTCCGCGTCCAAGGGTGAATTCAATAGGTTCACCACGATCATGAGACGAATCGAATACTGTGCCATCGAGTATCATACCCGTGTAATGGACTTTAACTTTTTGTCCTGATACCGGACGAGGACCTGAGCCTGCTTCTTCAACAATAACAATCAAGCCGCTATCTTCTGCCTCTACATCAATATCCTGATCTTTTAGATATTGCTCAAGAACTTTGGATTCATTCATAGCAGCCAGTTCCTGTTCTTTCATTTGCTCCTCCCTTTGTTTTTGCATGTAAGCATCATATTGCTCCTCATTAAAGAAATCATGCATTACAATGTCAACAAAAATGCTGTCAGCAGGATCAATAAAATCAGGGACACTGACTGCCTCCATGGTGATAGTGAAAAAATTGGTTGCATCAAATTTAAAAGTAGCACTGTCGCCTTTTGCCATCATTCTCAAAGCCTCATAAATATCACCATCATATTGTTTGGGTATGATACGAACATAGGCACTGGTCTGATTCTGGCTGCTGGAAAAGAAAACAGAATCCTCAGGATAGCGATAAGCAAAATCTATCTTCACAATATTATCAATGGAGGGTTTGTCTCCCCTGTTGCTCTTATGAAATTTGTAGGTTAATCCGGTGTCGGTTTGCTGAAAAGACTTGTCTGCGCATGATGAAAATAGCAAAACAAGCATCAAAGCGGGAATAAGCGAAAAGATTTTTTTCATAGGATTTTTTTATTTTGAATGATTGAATTTATGCTGTGTTGTAAAAAACACTGAAACTTCAGCAAATCAATACTACAACAACAGCGATTATTAGTTAGAAATAATTATTTTCAAACAATGCGCCTGATGATTATTGGTGAGTTATTTCAACTCAGCCAGTTCAATATCATAAATCAATGTAGCACGCTTGGGAATCTTTACTCCATCACCGGGCACCCCATGTGCCAGATGTGAAGGGAGAATAAACCTTGCTTTATCTCCAACGCGCAACAGCTTGAAGCCTTCTTCCAAACCACTTTCAACCCCTCCGTGGCCTAATCTGAACTCGGCCATTCCGCTCTCTTGTGAGGAATAGACCAAATCTCCTGTAATTAATCGCAGAGAATAATGAAACACCGCTATTTTGTCTTTCCGGGCTTTTTCTCCATCACCTTCATGATAAATCATATACCTGAGGCCAGAGCCTGTTTCTTTCATTTCCCAGCCATGCCGGCTGATAAAGTCTCTTATTTCCTGGTCCTCTGCATCGAGTAAAATAGTATTGGCGCCCAGGAGATTTTCTCTCATGGTTGCTGCATCCGGCTCATTTTTCTCCTGCCTGCCGGGTGACTGACAAGATTGAATAAATAACAGTAGCGTGACTATCCAAAAAACATGAATGAGTCGGGTCAACTTAGTATGCATTTTAAATGGCAGATTGTAATAGGCGAAGGTTGTTATCATTGATTGATTCTTTCTGTCTGAGAAATTAGTACATACTTTGTTCATTCACAGCGTATGTATTGATTTTAATGAATAGTGACAATGCAGTAACACCAAAAATTTAGCGCCAAAGCATAATTTCCTTGCAAAGTTAATGATTATCCTTGGAAACTCTCAAAAGTCTGAAATCATCTTTGGAAATATCTTCAATGAGTTTCTCAAAAGTTTTTATGGTGTTTTCCAGAGTTTCGGGTGATTGACCGCCAGATGCATTTTTATGTCCGCCACCATTAAAATACTCACGGGCAAGAGTATTTACATTTACATCTCCTTCTGAGCGAAAGGAAATCTTAACCAATTCATCTCTTTCAATAAATATGGCAGCTATCTGAACCCCTTTAATACTCAATGCATAGTTTACAACACCCTCAGTATCACCTTCCCGGTAATTAAACCTCTTGAGGTCATTTTTTGAAAGATAAATAAAGGCTGTTTTGCACTCAAGCATTACTTTAAGGTTCGAACTCAGGCAGTAACCAAGCAATCGCATTCGGTCTTCGGAATAGGTATCATATATCTGGCGTTGTATTTTTTCTCCATCTATTCCCAGTGATATTAAATGGGCTGTTATGTAATAGGTACGGGGATTATTGCAGGCATAGCTGAAGGAACCCGTGTCAGTAACGATTCCGGCATAGAGGCATTTGGCTATGTTATCATCAATCAGATGCTGTTTGTTCAGTGCCATAATAAACTCGTAGATAAGCTCTGCGGTTGATGAGGCGCTAACTTGCGAAATAACAAGCTCAAACTGGTTAAGAGGATCCGGATGGTGATCGATAAGAATTTTGGTGGCTGGGGCCTTCTCAAGCGCCTCTGCAAGCTGGTCTGTACGTCCAATATCGTTAAAGTCAAGGCAAAATATCAGTTCAGCACCAACTATGGCTGACTGGGCTTTACTTTGATTTTCAGAGGCAATTATTATTTGGTCAGTGCCGGGCATCCAGGCAAGAAATTCAGGAAAAGATCCGGGAGAAATTACCGATATATTCGTATATTTATCATTTTTAAGAAAATGATACATGCCCATAGATGATCCAATGGCATCTCCATCTGGATTAACGTGGCTTACTATCACTATTTTTTTTGACTTGTCCGCAAGTAGTTGTTTGGCTTGCTGTAAAACAGAGTTATCCAATTTCAAATATGTTAATAAACAAAAATGAATTAATTGTGTTTCAATGAAGTTATCGGGTAATTATAGTCCCTGATACACATACAAAGGTAAAAAAACATTGGCACTTATAACATCTCAAAACATAATAGCCCAAATTAGCTTATTAATATTGCATTCTCAATCAATCATAAAAAAATACCAATTATTATTGAAGTTTAATCTATAGTTTATAATTGAGAATTAAATCAGTAAACATATGACAGGTAGCATTACTTTAACAATGATTAAGCCTTATGCGGTGCAAAATGGATATACCGGGCCCATACTGGCTAAAATAAATGAAGCAGGTTTCAGAATAATTGCCATGAAATATCTTCAAATGACCTTGCAACAGGCAATGGATTTTTACAAAGTACATGAAGGGCAAAATTTCTACCCGCGATTGGTAGAGTTCATGTCATCAGGACCTGTTGTTGCTGCAATTCTTGAGAAAAAAAATGCTGTTAAGGACTATCGAAAGTTAATTGGTGCTACTGATCCGTTGAAAGCTGAAGAAGGCACACTGAGAAAGCTATTTGGAGCCAGTATGGAAAAGAATGCAGTGCATGGTTCTGATTCTGATGAAAACGCTAATGTTGAAGCTGATTTTTTCTTCTCCAAACTGGAAAGATTTCAATTAATGGACTGATGGATTTGAGTTTTTTGCCGGGAGAAACTCCTCAAAAGTATTATCCTGGTAAAAAGCAATAAGTCTGACAATTTTTCGGGTTCCTGAAACATGCTGTTTTTGGGGAGTATCTACCTGTATGTCAATATCTTCATTATCTTCCGGTTTTCTGGTTTTCTCCCTGAGATTTTCTTTTATACTCTCTTCCCTGGCTTGGGTTCTATCTACAGGATTCTCAGCAGGGAATTCTTCTTTTTTAAGGGATGGTTCCACATCCAGCGACTTTGTGTTTTCAGCTTCTTGTTCTAAATCTGTAAACAAGTCTATTTCCTTTCCCGATATCGTTCCTTCACCTTTCAAAAGCCAGTTTGTGTTTATCTCCGGGTACTTATCCAGGACCTTTTGAATAAACTCCAGGCTGGGCTTATTTCTTTCTGATAAAATATGAGAAATGGTTGATCTGGGTACCTCAAGCTGGTCAGCAAATCTTGCTGCAGTTAAATTGTACCTTTTTAAAATTTCCTGAATGCGGTTTACCATTGTAACTTCCTTTGGTTTACATTAATGAACTATGCTGTCTCCTTTAAGGGTTAACGATGTAAATTTAAACAATTTTAATGAAATTACAAATGTAAAACAAAAAACATTGAATAAATGCATCAGCTGACCTCTTTATACACCTGAATTCATAACTATTACCACCTAACATGCAAATAAAGCCGCAAAAGGTGCATTACAGGCTATAGTGCGGTTGTAATTGAATTAATAGTATATATAAAGCCTGTAACACACTGGTAATATGATTTGTAAATTGTCTTTTATAGTTTTTTAACAAGGGAATTTATAAAATGATAACTACATATAGATTTACAATATTGACTTCACATATACACCTAATTCACAAAACGCTATTCCCCTATCTATCAAAATAATATAAGGTATTGTACACATTTGTAACCGTGTTTAATTCACAAATGTTTGCTTCAGTGTGATTTACAATTGTGTATCATTTTCCTTTTAAATGAATATCTGATCATGTTTACACTTGTAACTAATGCTGTAAATTAACTTTCTCTGGCTTTGATGTAAACTTACCGTATAATATTCACTCCCCTGGAGTACAAGATAGATTCAGCAAATTATAATGGATCAATAAGGGTTTGGATAGTCTATCTTCTGTTGCCAGTACCCTCCATCCGGGGAATTCAGAGCTGCAGCACTTCGTATACCGATAGTTTCCATTCTCCTTTTAGATACAGCTTAGTATCCAGAAAGGTATTTTAGAATGTTATACAGCTATTAAAATGAATACATAGTGAAAAAAAAGCAGCAAACATAAATGAATAATGCTATTTAATCAGGAACAAGCCTAAGACATGGTAATACCTTGCTGAGAATTGCGTAAAATTCATTGTCATGTATCATGACAGGCATTAATTGAGATACGGAAGGGTATTGGTTATGGAAGTTGGTGCCAATATTTCTCTTTTTCAGGAAATACCGTCTATAAACACACAATATATTGGGATTTGGGCTAGAGTAGAAACACGTTAATAAGGCTAAGATTTTCCGTATGGATGCCAAAATCAGCTTAACTGTCAATATGCACTCAAAATAAGTTTAAAATTTTATGGCTTTGAGCAGTTCGGCCCTGTGTCCGAAATTTACTCTAATAAGATACATGCCCGAAGACAAAACCGCAATATCCGAAAAGGGTTTAATTTCATTATATCCGGGATAAACAGTAATATTACCTTTATTCCAAACTTTTTGCCCACTGCTGTTAATCAATTCAATTGAGATCACTTCGTGCTGGTAGGCATAAAAAGAGATGGCAGATTCAGGCAGCAAAGGATTGTTTGCAAGTTTGAGATATTTTGCATCCTCGAGCTTTTTCTCCAGGAAAGATATGGCAAGTTCAAAATCAGGAATTCCATAGCCATACAAAGAATCTGGCATGAGGTATCTGTCACCGCTTCTAACAATGGCTTGTTGTATTTTTTTATTGGAAGCTTCAGGAAACATTTCCCACAAGCAAGCAGCCATACCGGCGATTAGGGGAGCAGAAAAAGATGTACCATTGGCATTTCCAATTCCTCCCATTGTATTTACAACAGAAACTGCCTGCGCCTGGGCCATAACCTGAGGTTTCACCCTTCCGTCTGGAGTGGGTCCTACAGAACTGAAAGAGGCCCTGTTTCCCTCACTGTTGGTACCTCCCACCGCCAAAGCACCGTGTGCGTCGGCAGGCGAACCGATGTATCTCCAGTTTTGTGTGCCATAATTACCAGCACTGTTTACGACCAGGATACCTCTGCTGAATGCCATATTTGCTGCTCTTGCCACAACAGTAGTGCCTCCGTCCAGGTCATTGTAAGTATAGTTTTGAGAAGGATCATCAAATACTGTATACCCCAGGGATGAGTTAATGATATCAGCACCAACACTATCGGCATATTCTGCACCTGCCAGCCAGTTATACTCCTCTACCCTGAACTCTGATGCTGCATCTTCCGTGCGCAAAAGCCAGTAAGAAGCTGCAGTTGCGACACCGGAATATTCGCCGGGAATGCTTGCAGCCATTACAGAGAAAACTAATGAGCCATGGCTATGCCCCTGGTATAACTCTTGCCTGGCCTGTGAAAAGTCATAATAGCCAAGGATTTGGTTATGCGCCCACATTTCTTTAAACGCCCTGAGAGTATCGACTGCTCTGAATCCTGCATCAAGCACCGCAATAACTTTGCCTGCACCCCAGTACCCTCTGTTATGAAGACTTTGCCCGTTAACAAGGGTAACCTGTCCTTCCGCCGATCCGTAATCTGCTATCATTTCAGGATAAATATTATCGGAAAAAGGAAATCCTCCTTTATAATCATTCAGGTGCTGATACCTGGCTGTAACATTAGTTTGCTGGGTGCCGGATTCTTCTGATTTATCAGGTACTTTAGATTTGGCAATCTCATTAAAAGAAACAAAATCAAATTGTGCAAGCATCTCTGCTACGTCTGCAGATTGAGCCTTGAACATGGCTCCGTTAAACCACCTGCTTGTATAGTACAATTCCATTCCTGTTTCAGTTACAATTGTATTTACGTAATGGGGAGAAACAGGAATATCATAAAAATCAATGGGTATACTCTGGTTTTGTCTTCTTTCGATGGCTCGTGGGGAAAGAAACTCATGGGGTTGCGAAAGACTGAAAGGGCTATTGGCTTTATCAGTAAATTCTACCCATATCATTGCAGGTTCGCCAGCTATTAGTTTACCGGCAAACAGCAATAATACAATTACCCGGAGTATACTATTATTCATAAAGAAGATTTTAAACTAAACTGAGCCTGCCGGTTTTATGTTCAAATGAACCAACCAAGGTGACTAATAACTTTCAAAACCATAATCAATCAATTCATAACTGTAATCTACTCCCCTGACTATAGTACCATCAATATCAGTACTTAAGTCAACATACCTCTTCCTAACCATACCTATATGGGTTGAATATATTTCGTATTGAAACTCTTCGCCAATCAAAGTTTTAAAATCTTTTTGCAAAACCCTGAGGGTTGAATCAAAAGCAAGGGTTCCCAGCTGCATTGGTTCATGCAAATATGTAATAATGTAATCCTGCGAGGGTTTCACATTATACACATTTCCATCCCATTGATTTCCTCTTCCAACAATTTCCGGATTTATCCATAAGGGAAAAGAGAGCTTAACATAGGTTATATTTTCTTCGGTTCTAAGGGCTTTATTTTTAGTTAATTGAGACGTCCAAACATTCTTTATCTGCCATGGTTCCTGATCATTATTCCTGTAAAACCTCTCCAAACGCATTTTGTCATTTCCCGTTAAAGCATCCAAAAACCCTGCGTTTACTTCTTTCACCTGGTATTGATAATGAAAAACTTCACCCAGAAAGTCATCATAAACCGTGCTGTCTACTTCATAAATAAGCCACTTACCTTCTGTTTGACCAAAATACTCATACCCTATATAAACCGGTTCCCCTTCACTGGTTTCACATGAAGTCATCAACAGACCAATCATCATAATAAAGATCAGGAAAGAGAAATGTTTTTTAAAATTCATCATACATCGGCATGTTTGATATGTGCTTGGTTTTATTGACTGCTTAACATTCTCTTATTTAACAGGCTATTATTTACTTTTCCCGACAATGGCTTTGCCACTCAGAATAATCATTATTGTCAGGCACGAAAATCATTATAAACTTGTCGTCTCGGCGTTTTTTCCGAAGCAGGTATTTTGTTGATTATTCTAAAATAAGTCCAATATAAAAAATATTATATCCACGAACCGAAGCCCGGCGAAGTCAATTTACACAAATAACACTAATTATAAATCGGATTATCTCAGGGTTATCAGTTTGAAACTCAAAAAAATACTAAAAACTTGCTTTCGGAGTGGGCTCAATTATCTACTTGTCGAAAATGAATAAATCCACTTAGAAAGTTGACAGAATAAAGATAAATAAAATCTTGTCTCTATTGCACATATTTAAAATCCTCCCGGGCCAAAAGGGTCATCATGAAGGCTTGGACCTGGTCTGAGGGGTATGGCTTCATCCTCCGTTTCTATAAATATTTCTTCCTTAATAATCAGTCCTTTTTCATAGTTGACTCTTTTCTGCACATCACCGTTTCTTGCGTAGAAGGTCCACTGATTCTCACTCAAATTATTCTTGTAGTAACCTGTAACCCTTGGTTCACCGGTAACATAGAAAACCTCATACCTTCCGTTTAGCTCATCATTTTCATAATTGGCTCTTATTTGAATACTACCGTTGGGATAATATCTTTCATAGGGTCCCTGTTTTTTGCCCCTGTGCCAGGTTATCATTTCTGCCTGCCTGCCATTGTCGTAAAATGTTTTCCACACACCATGGTTCTGGTCATTTTGATAATAATTCTCAAGGATAAGAATTCCTGATTCGGTAAAGAATCTCCAAAGTCCTTCTTTTTTCTGATCTACAAAAAATCCCTCACCCAGTATGGCTCTGTTTCTGTGGTAATAGGTTGCTTTAACGGCTTCTTCGTCTTCCAGGTGGATAAGCTCAGCCCTTAATTGCCCTTGCGGATAATAATACCTGAAAACCCCGGTGGGTTCATCATCGGTAAAATGGCCTTCATATCTTACACTTCCACTGGA
>SLPR01000519.1 GCA_007131895.1 Bacteroidales bacterium
GTTATATTTTGGTTGGATATATGTAAGAACTGCTCTGTTGAACAGATAAAAATGAAATATTCTCAACCGTAGTGTTTTAAAGGAACGCCGTGTTAACAAAAAAATGATAAGTTTAGGCATAAATAAGCTTTAGAGTTTAATATTTTTTTATTAATTTGCAAAGCATTAATAAAATATGAGGGATTATAATTTGCTCCATGTAAAAAGGTGCGATGATTTGGAAATCATGCTGATATAAAAGAGAATTCCCATGGTGGTTTTTTATCTCAGTATAACTTTGGAGAAAATAGTAATTAATGAAGCCCGCCATGCGTAAAGATGTGTCCTGTTTGTTGAAATTCTCTCATGGCTCGTTTCAGAAATCAATAAACCAGTGAATTTTTAATTAAAATGCTGCGAAAATGAATAAAATATTGCAGAGTATCGTATTGGGATTGTTTGCAATGACTGTTTCCCTGCAGGCACAGGTAACAGATACAGTGCGAATTGGCGAACAAAACCTGATGTTGGCCGAAAAGTTGTACAACGAGGGCATAGAGCTTTTTGAAAAAGGCAGTTATGTTGATGCAATGCAAAAGTTCAACGACGCTATTGAAGAGCGCCCTGATTTTTTTCAGGCCTATTATAATCGTGGAGTGGTAAGGGCACAGATGAACAATCACGGTGGCGCCATGGAAGATTATAACAAGGTTTTGAAGGAAATGCCTGATTTCACCATGGCGTTTTTTGCACGAGGTCGCTCCCAGGAAGCATTAGGGAACCCGCATGAAGCCATAACGGATTTCTCCATGGCTTTATCGCAAAACAACCGCATGTACCTGGCGTATTATCACCGGGGAATTGTGCAGTTTCAGCAGGGTTTGTATCAGAAAGCTATAGATGATTTTTCTTCGGCCATCAATATCAGGGCTGACTTTGCCTATGCTTACAACGACAGGGGCAGTGCGCACAGGCTCAATGGAAATGCACAGGCTGCACTTGCCGATTATCAGCAAGCTGTTTTTTTTGACAATTCCATGTACTTCGCCTTCAATAACATAGGAAGTTTGCGCATGGAGATGGGGAATTACAATGAAGCCATTGAGTTTTTCACTACAGCCATAAAAATTAGCGGTACTTACACAAAGGCAATGGTAAACCGTGCCATTGCTTATAAGAAGGCCGGAAGGAAAGAGGATGCCCTCACCGATATTAACAGGGTAATAGAATTGGAGCCCCAAAATTATGCTGCTTTTACCGTAAGGGGAAACATAAAGTACGCCATGAACGATTTCGAAGGGGCCGTCAGCGACCATTCGCAGGCTATTTCTCTCAACCCGCAATACGGGCCGGCTTTCCTTAACAGAGGTGTTGCCAGGGAGATGCTGCGTGATCCGCAGGGCGCCGCAGAAGACTGGACCAAAGCCGTGGAACTTGGACTTTCACGTGCAGGCGACTTTCTGGAATAAATAATAAAAACAATGGCGGAAAACAGAGTGTATATAAGTGAAAAAATATGTAAGTCATGGATAAAACAGATAGCAACAACATCAAGGTTCTTAGCAAGGGTGTAATGAATTGTGGTGTATTGATAAAGATAATTACGGGTGTTTTGCTTTTTACCCTTTTTCTGAGTGTTCCCCAGGTAACTTTTGCCCAAAACAAAGAATTCACCCGTTCCTACTTTCCGGATGATTCCCGGGGTTTGCGCGAAGCCAGACGAAATATGCGCGAAGGAGACAAACTCTACGAACAGGGTTGGGGCAATTTTGAAAAAGCCCTGGAGTACTACCTGAAAGCCCATGCCTTCAATCCCGACAATGCTCTTCTCAACATGAGAATAGGGGAGTGCTATCTGTATACACCATACAAGGATCGGTCGGTTAAGTTTCTTGAAAGAGCTGTGGAGCTGAATGTAGCCTCACTGGAAGTGTATTATCTGCTCGGGCTGGCATATCAGCAGAACTATGAATTTGATAAAGCTACCGACCAGTTTCGGTTTTACCGCCAGTCGCTCAGCCCGCAGGAAGCTATCCAGGAACGCGACCGGCTGGAAAGAAGGATGGCAGAATGCCGCCATGCAAAAGAAATGATCGCCAACCCTGTAAGGGTGTTTATTGATAATTTAGGCAGCAGGATCAATACTGAATTTGATGACTATAGTCCGCTCTTGTCGCCCGATGGCAATACCATGTATTTTACCAGCCGCCGCCCATTGGGGCGAAATCCCAGGCAAGACAGGGTAGACCACAAATATTTTGAAAATATCTATTATTCCCTCAAAAGCGACGATTCCTGGATGGTCGCCCAACCGCTGGAAGGAAGAATCAATACAAGAACACATGAAGCCACTGCCGGAATTTCACCCGAAGGTGAGACTTTATATATTTATCGCGGTGATAAAGGCGGAGACCTCTTTTTCAGCCGAAAAGACAATGACAGCTGGGCAAAAGCACGCAGGCTTCCCAGGACAATAACATCCCGCGGCAATCAGGAAACCAGTATTGCCTTTACTTCCGATGGTCGTCGTGTATTCTTTATCAGCGACCGCCCGGGTGGCTATGGCGGTAAGGATATCTGGACGGCAATCCTCGATCAGAGAGGTCGCTGGACAGAACCCACCAATCTGGGATCTACCGTTAATACTCCCTACGATGAAGAAAGCCTGTACCTGGCTCCTGATGATGTAACATTGTATTTCAGCTCTCAGGGGCACAACACCATGGGAGGGTTTGATATCTTTAAAACCCAATACCGCAACGGCAGATGGACACAACCCGAAAATCTCGGCCACCCCATCAATACTCCGGGCGATGACCTCTTCTTTGTGCTTGCTCCGGATGGTAAAACAGCTTTTTACTCTACCATGAAGCCCGAAGGTTACGGTGGAAGTGATATTTATCAGATTACATTCCTGGGACCCGAAAAAGAACTGGAAACTCCCGTGCAGCAAGATTTTATCGCCAACTTTGCCAGGCCTGCCAACCAAAATCTCATGGAGCAGCAGGTTGAAGTGCCCACCATTCCCATGACACTTTTGAGGGGGCGAATTTTGGATGACAAAACTGCAGAACCTCTGCAGGCTACCCTTGAGTTGTTTGACAATGAAACGGAAGAGTTGCTGGCACAATTTAACTCCAATCCTGAATCAGGTGAATACGTTATTTCTCTCCCCGGAGGGAAAAACTATGCCATTGCTGTTCAGGCAGAAGACTATCTGTTCCACAGCGAGAACATCAATATCAGTGAGGCTTCGGTATCACGTGAAATTATCAACGACATAAGACTGAAAAAAGTGGAAGTAGGGGAGAGTATTGTCCTGAACAATATTTTCTTTGATACCGGAGCTGCAAGACTCAGACCGGAATCTTATGCCGAGCTGGGAATACTCTATAAACTGTTGTTTGATAATCCGTCACTGATTATTGAGATTTCAGGTCACACGGACAATGTGGGCTCTGCTGCGGTTAACCAGCGGCTTTCCGA
>SLPR01000389.1 GCA_007131895.1 Bacteroidales bacterium
GAAGATCTTGTAATTACCGGACTTGACAACAACAATTTGCCCTTTGCCTCCAATTATACCGGTACCATTGCCCCCGGTGAAAGTGATAATGTGGATATCCGTTTTGTTCCCCAGCAACCCGGCGCTTACAATGGGTATGTTATGCTGGAAAGCAATACCTCTGTTGACCCGGTACACATTTATGTGGAAGCTTTCGCGGTTAACGAAATGGCCATTATTGAAACTTTCCAGGAAACCACATTCCCCCCTGAGCAATGGAGTGCAGACCCCAATACCTGGACCCGCAGAGCTTTTGGGGGTTTCGAAGGGGGTGGTAATGCCTACCTCAATACAGGAACCGATCCTGGTTATCTGAAGACACCCAAACTCAATATCCAGCAGGGTGATGAAATTATTTTCTACGCTTCGCAACAACTTGATGGTGAGCTCACAGTGAGCCATTCGTATGATTTGGAAACATGGACTGAGCTGGAAACAATTGTCTTGCCCCGAACCTTTGTGCGATATATTATTGATCTGGACGACTACCAGGGGCAGGGTTATATTGGCTTTTCCGGCGTACCTCGTATTTATCTTGACTACATTGTAGCTCCGGCCATTTACATTGAAACCCCTCCGAATCCCTCAACCAACCCGCTGCCGGCTGATGGGTTCCAGGATGCTTTCGTAACCCAACAATTGAGATGGAACGCTTCTGCACTTGCGGAAGGATACAAGGTTTTTGTGGGTACTGATAACCCCCCAACGAATATTATTGATGGTCAGGATATTGGAAGTTCGCGCACATTTAAAACACCTGTGCTGAATTACGATACCGAATATTTCTGGCAAATTGTTCCCTATAACCAGGAAGGCGATGCAGAGGATGCTCCGGTGTGGTCTTTTACCACTATTGAATATCATCCGGTTACTGTTTTTCCCTTTGAGGAAGGATTTGAAGAAAATGAAGGTTTGGTGCCCCCCGTTGGCTGGATCAACCAGGACGGTTTCTGGCTGAATACCACCAATGCCAATAGTGGTGCTTTTGCGGCAAGAGCTTCCTTCAACCACCCCGTTGATGCAATTCTCATCACCCCTCCCTTGCAGATTCCTGAGCTGGATGACATGGAGCTTACCTTTTACTGGAAAAACGGGCAGGTTTACGGAAAAGACGCTGATGCTGACAAGATAATCGGGCATGACACATTGTATGTGGAAGTTACTGCCGACCATGGACAAAACTGGGTAGTGAAGGGTATATTCAGTGCTCCCGCTCCCATGCAGAATTATATGCCTGCCAATGCAGATCTATCTGACTATGCCGGCGAAGAGATTTATATCCGCTTCAGGCACTCTACCAACAGCAATGCCAACAATGCCATGCCTGTGGGTATTGACGATATCATGGTACAGGGCTCCGCTACTGAACCTGTAATATGGGTGAACCAGGATGACTGGGTGGCAGGAACCATTGCCAGTGATACCTGGGTTACCTCTCCGGAGTTCAGGTTGCGCAACCTGGGGGCCGATGTGCTGACCATAACAGATGCTTCCTTTGACGGTGACTGGTTTACTACCACCTTTGATGCTGAGGAAGTTTCTCTTGCTTTTGGTGAAGAGTACGTATTTACTTTTGCTTTTGAACCCTTTGAAGCAGGCAATTTCCTTCGCATATTTACCATTGAAAGCAATGGTGGTACTGTTGAGATTGATCTTTTCGGTGTTTCAGAAGAAGTAACACCCTTTACTTTTGAAGGTTTTGAAGATGGGCTGGTACCTCCTCATGGTTGGATGACTCATGATATGAACGGTGACCAGCTTTCCTGGATGCGTGCATGGAATCACGCCATACCTGCCCATAACGGTACTTTCAGCGCTGTTTCGTTTTCTTTTGACCCCTATGTGGGCAATCTGAATCCCGATAACTGGCTGGTGACATCCAGAATCGCCGTGGAGGACAATCAGGAGTTTGCTTTCTGGGTAGCCGCCGGCGATCTAACCTATCATGCAGATCATATTTCTGTGTATATTTCTACTACCACCAACCGCCTGGAAGAGTTTAAAGAAACGCTGTGGGAAGAAACCCTGCAGGCTGATACAGCATTTTTTGAAGTAGTTATTGATATGACCCCATATGCAGGACGGGATGTTTATATTGCTTTCAGACATCACAACACTCCTGTGGCTCAATATATCGTGCGACTCGATGATATTGAAATTCGCGATATGCCGGAAGAGGTGCACGCACCTTATGCTGACCCTGCACCCGGTATAGTTGCAGTGGGTACTGAAGTAACCCTTATTACGGATACCGAAAATGCGAACATCTATTTTACGCTGGATGGCTCTGACCCCGATACCGGAAGTACCCTCTTTGACAGCCCCATCGTTATCACAGAGGATGTGATAATCAAAGCCGTAGCCTGGAAGAATGATATTTACAGCGAAATGGCAGAGTTTGAATACATCATAGATGATACATCTGTTGATTTTGTCAGCGAGTATGGTCTGAGGGTTTATCCCAATCCTGCCTCAGGCAAGCTGTGGATTGAAAAAATGGCTGGAGTGAAAATGGAAGCTTCCCTCGTTAATATGTATGGTGCCGAAGTAAGGTTTATCCTTTTGGATGGCCAGACAACCGCAATGGATCTGGATGGCATCGTTCCGGGAGTATATTTCCTGAGATTAAATGATGGAAACACAAACTTCCAGACCCGTATAGTGATTCAGTAAACTTTATTCAGATTAATTCCTGAAAAAAACAGCCCTGCAAGACCAGTTCCTGCAGGGCTGCTTTTTTGTTCATGGATTGCTTTTGATTTGTTTTCTCCAGTTACTGAAGGATGTTTCTTCGGCATTCTTAAAAGCCCTGTAAATAGAGCTAACCGAACCAAATCCTGAAGAATCTGCCATCTGCTCGATGGTCATTTCCGGATTTTATTTACTGATTCTTTGATGTAATCTACTCTGTAATGGTTTACATGGTTGCAAAAACTGCGATTGTATTCCTGGTTGATAAAACGTGAAATATAGGTGCGATTGCTGCCCGGCATCTGGCAAATGTCCCGGATTTTCAAATCAGGGTTCTTAAATATCTGTTGTGTTGCAAAAAGCTCTTCCATTTGTTGCTTTATTTCAGATTCCGGCACTTCTGAGGGCTCTTCAAGAATATAGGGTTCATCCTCTTCGGCTTGAGTGTGAACGGTGTTTTGGGTATTGCCCGGCAGACCAATAAAAAACAACATACTGCTGAATACAAGCGATGGCCCGGCCAGCGAATACACTCCGGAGGCAAAGGCCTCGCGCCCTGTGATGGCTGCTGCATCATATAGCATGGGTTCTAAAGTTTAACAATAAACGCTATATTTGCTGCAGTTAGATCTTTTAAGGGTTTACTTTGCGTAAACAGTAGTATATGAATGAATAAGGAAAACATGGGGCAACTAAAGGATTTCTTTAATAAGACAGCATCAAACTTACA
>SLPR01000476.1 GCA_007131895.1 Bacteroidales bacterium
CCGGAAAAGGAAAAAAAGCCCCGGCTGACTTCAGTCAAAGACTCAGTTAAAACTCTTGGAATTGCAAAAAAAATCAACAAAACCCTTACCCAGAAACAGAAAATTGTTGTTCTGGTAAGGTTGTTTGAGCTGGTCAATTCCGACAAAAACTTCACTCCACAGCGTATGGCTATCATTGATACCGCCGCTGAGGTTTTTAATGTTTCAAAAGAAGAATACAATGCTATTTCTTCCTTTGTAATTGAAAACCAACCCGAGAAACACGATTTCGCAGATATCCTTTTTATTCATGCTGAAAAATTACCTAATAAAAACTCACATTTCATTCAATCGCCACAATTAAATGGAAGTATAATCATCCTAAGGGTGAAAAGCGTTGATTTATACTTTCTTCGATATACCGGCGATAGCGAGTTGTTGCTAAACGGGCTGCCCATCAACAAACAGCGAATATACCTGTTTGCCAACGGCAGTGTGCTAAAGCAGCCCAAGGGTAAACCTATATTTTATACAGATATTGCTGCCAAGTTCCTTTCAGACTCCTCAGCAATACATGTAAGTTTCAAAGCTGAAGAAATTGGACTCACATTTGCTAATGGACATGAGGGTTTAAGAGATATCAAGATAGAGGAACAATCCGGAAAAATGGTCGCCATTATGGGCGGCAGTGGTGCCGGAAAAACAACCCTGCTCAATGTACTATCGGGAATAGATAATCCCAGCAAGGGCTACGTGCATATAAACGGAGTAAACCTTCATGAAGAAACCGAACTTGTCAAAGGCATTATCGGATATATTCCGCAGGATGATTTACTCATTGAGGAACTCACTGTATACGAAAATCTTTATTTCAGTACCAAGCTGGTTTACAAAGATTTATCTGAGGATCAAATAGAGGAGAAAGTAAACAAAGTACTGCTTAGCCTGGGACTTTTTCAGAGAAAAGACCTGAAAGTTGGCAACCCGCTGGATAAAAAAATCAGCGGTGGACAGCGCAAAAGACTCAATATCGGCCTTGAACTTATCCGTGAACCTGCGGTACTTTTTGTGGATGAACCCACCTCTGGACTTTCTTCGCGGGATTCGGAAAATGTAATGGAGTTGCTGCGCGAACTTGCCGTCAGAGGTAAGCTCATATTTGTGGTTATCCACCAGCCATCTTCCGAAATTTACAAGATGTTTGACAATGTCATTATTCTTGATGAAGGTGGCCATCAGATATACTATGGTAACCCTGTGGAGGCTGTCATATACTTCAAGAAAATTGACAACCAGATCAACAGCGATATTGGTGAATGTCCGCGTTGCGGTAACGTAAATCCGGAAACCATTTTCAATATTATTGAATCCCTCATTGTGGATGAATACGGCCGTACAACCGGAAACCGTAAGGTTTCTCCTGTTGAATGGTCTGATTATTACAAGGCAAACAAAAAATCACTTCAGGAACAGCAGGAATTTGATCCTCTGCCCGAGGCATTTAAAAAACCTAACTGGTTCAACCAGTTGAAAATATTCTTTTCAAGAGACCTTTACAGCAAACTGGCCAACACGCAGTACATGGTGCTCAATTTACTGGAAGCACCCATACTTGCTTTTTTGCTTGCATATATCATCAGGTATATCGACGACCCCACTTCCAGCATTTATGTTTTTCGGGACAATGAAAATATAATGCCCTATTTGTTTATGTGCACAATTGTAGCACTGTTTGTGGGTTTGATAGTAAGTGCCGAGGAGATATACAAAGACAGAAAAATACTAAAGCGGGAAAGCTTTCTTAACCTGAGCAGAAGCAGTTACCTTTTCTCCAAACTCAGCATTCTGTTCATTATCTCAGCCATTCAGGCAGCCCTTTTTGTACTGGTTGGAAATTCCATTCTGGGGATAAAAGGGATGTATTTTGAATACTGGCTCATGTTCTTTTCTCTCTCTACTCTTGCCAATGTTCTGGGGCTTAACATTTCATCTGCCTTCAACTCAGCAGTTACTATTTATATACTCATCCCCTTCCTGATCATTCCCCAGATGGTACTCACCGGAGCCATGTTCAGCTTCGATAAGATTAACCGCAATATTGGAGGAGGGCGCGAAAAGGTTCCGTTTATAGCCGAAGTTATGCCGTCGAGATGGGCATTTGAAGCACTGGTGGTCAATCAATTTGTAAACAACCGGTACGAAAGGCAGTTTTATGATTTGCGCAAAATGGAAAGCGTTTTTAATTATAAAAATGTCTACTACATTCCCGAAATCAGAGGGTTTGTTGAGAATTACCGTTCAAGGGTATTGGCCAACAACGAGAATCCCATTACTACTGACAATATCGAACTAATTTACAATGAAATAGAACGGGAGAACAATTCACCCCTTGCCAGAAGACACAATGTGATTTTTGAAAAGGTAAGCCAAATCAATCCCGGGGAGTTCGACATGGCCCTGGCCGGCGATATCCTCAGGTATCTGGATAAATTGCAGGAGTTTTACCGGCTGAATTTTAACAACCTCAACGAAACCCTTGACCAGCGCATAAGCCAAATGGTCAGCACTCCCGAAAAACGTGAACAATATCAGGCGTTCTACGATGACAATTTCAACACCTACCTTTCAAGATTTGCCAGAAACACTATGGCTCCCCTACCCCTGGTAAGGCTTGGGAACCGTTTAGTACAAAAGATTGATCCCGTATACCTGGACCCACAAGACAGAAGAACACTTAGTTTCAGAAGTCACTTCCTGTCACCCAATAAAAACTTTTTTGGCTCCCTGGTTCCCACTTTCTACTTCAATGTTGGAGTTATCTGGATGTTCACTGTTTTTGCCTACATCGCTCTTTATTACAATGCCCTGGGCAAGTTACTTGTTTCCTTTGAAAACCTGGGAAGCAGAATCAGCAAAATGCCTTTGAAATTTCGTTTTCGCAGAAAAAAAACGACCCAAAGTACTTCTGTAAATGAATCTAACAATTAAGCACCGATTTGTAAAATCAATATTAATCAACATGAAAAAACTAAAACTACTTCCGTTACTGTTGTCCCTGGTTGCTATTATACTGACATCAGGATGCCAGCAAGGAGCAAGACAAGAAGCCACGGACCTGTTAAGTGACTCCCTGATAGTATCAGCCGTAAGGCTCGATGACCAGGTGATTGGCGAAATGATTTCATCAGTACCCAACCCTGTTGAAATGTCAGCACTTCTGCAAAGATCAGGGGTGGTCTACTCCCAGGAGCTTCTAAACCCTGCCAACAATATAAACAGTTACAATACAAACTTCAAACGTGCGCTCAACCTGGGGGTTTACGGAACAGACCTGGTTTACATGAACATCTATGACCGTACCATTGCCACACTCCGTTACCTGAGCAATGTAAGAGATTTGGCTGCCGATTTAAGAGTTGAGCAGTTTTTTGACTACGAAACCCTCAACAGACTTTCGGAAAGCAGCCGCAATATTGATTCCGTGCTTTTCATTACCAATACCGGTTTTGATAATATGAGCCGTTACCTCATCAGCCAGGGTCGGGGAAATCTTTCCGTACTGACTTCTTACGGAACCTGGATCGAGAGCCTATATATTGCCACCCACGTGCAAACCGTACCCCCTAACCGTGAAACCATTAACATTAGAATTGGTGAGCAGAAAAAAGTACTCGATAATATTATCCTGCTTTTGAATACTTACAGACAAGACCCCAATTTTGCTGAGCTCATTGAAGACCTGATGAAACTCAAAAGAGAGTTTGACAAGGTAACCATTTCCTATATTTACAGAGAACCCACCATAGAAGAAGTTGACGGAATGGTTGTTCTGGTAGACAATTCGCGCAGCGAAGTTAATATAAGCGACGAAGTGATTGAGTCCATTGCTGCTGTAGTAGCCGAAATCAGAAATAAAATTATTAGCTGAGATTCTTCAGTAAGTCTATCTTTGTAGCCCCTGGATGTAATCAGTATCCACCAAAATTAAAAACAAGAAATATGAAACCTCTGCAGTTCATTCCTTTACACAATCCGAAGAATGATCAGGATGAGGTTCCATTTGAAATATTTCATAAAAACTCTGAACACATGAAAAAGTATTTAGTCCTTTTTAGTTTACTTTTTTTTACCTTACTTAGCAGTAAAGGGTTCTCTCAATGCGGAAACCTGCTGGAAGTTTGTCATGGGAAACTGGATAATGCCCGTTTTCTCAAAAGCTGGCCTGTACAGTTGCCCCAACAGGGACGAGGTGAAACCCTTCCACAGGTAAGCTTCAAAATGCCCCTTACAGCCGGAACAACCTATAAAATCTTTGCCTGTAGTGCAGAAGAACTACCCGGAAAAGTTATTATCAGTATTCGTAACCATAACGACGATTTGGTAATTACCTCCTACCTGGTCGAACAGCAAAGACATCTTCCCATGATCATGTTTCCTGTAGGGATGAGTGGGATTTATACCTTCAGTTTTTATTTCGAAGACGGCAAGGAGGGTTGCGCTGTCGGGGTGGTTTCCAGTGTAAATTAGTTTTAATAGTACTATAATTTACCGAAATTTAAGTGAAACTCTGACTTATAAACGCAGTTAAAATTGTATTTTGGCTGCCTGATAAAAATGTTTAACTCAAAATAAGATGGAAAAAACCAGGCAGAAAAAAATATTTGTTGTTGAAGACAATAAAACCGAAGGAATGTTACTCAAGCTTTGTCTGGGTTCTATCAGGAACATAGCCATAACAAACTTCACTTTAGGTCAGGATTTGCTCGACAACCTCAATGAAAACCCCGACATCGTTATTGCAGATATGATGCTGCCTGATATATCAGGAGAAGAGTTAGTTAATGTCATTAAGGAATATAACCCCGGTACGGAGGTTATTGTAGTTTCGGCACAAAAAGATATTGATTTGATTGCAAGATTGCAGGAGCTGGGAATTTATAATTACCTGGTCAAAAGCGAAACCTGCATGGAGACATTACAGAAGTCTATCGAAGACCTTACATTCCTGATAGATCATAAACGCTGAACCGCATTTTTTATCTCTTAAAACGGGTCTTGTAAGACCCGTTTTTTTTTATCCCCTCCCTGCCAGTTTAAGCATATAGCTTTCAAAACAATTGGCATTTTTATTACTTTTATAAGCGTTTTGGTCAAAACTTTTCAGCATACATGCTGTTTAGTAGCAATGCAAAGAAACTCACTGGTATAATCAATCATTCTCTATTCATAGTATTAAACCCAGTAAAATTATTCGCAACGAGCGCATAAACCAAAAAACAGCCAGAAGAATATGAACCAGGAAGGAAAAGACAACCCTGCACACGGAAACATCGCCGAAGAAAAAATTCATGATATGACTAATACCCCTGCGGAAGAGCGTAATGGTTTCTGTGTAGGAGTAGGAGCATCAGCCGGCGGACTGGAAGCGTTAGAACAGTTTTTCAGAAAAATGCCTTCGGACAGCGGATTATCGTTTGTAGTAGTTCAGCACTTGTCACCCGATTACAAAAGCCTGATGGTTGAATTGTTGTCAAAGCATACAATGATGCAGGTTCAAAGAGCAGAGGATGGCATGAAAATAATGCCTGACTGCATTTACCTGATTCCGCCAAAAAAAAATATGACCATCTTTCATGGTGCACTTTTTCTTAGTGATCAGAACCATAATCACATAATAAATCTTCCTATAGATATTTTTTTCAGGTCCTTAGCGGAAGACTATGGTGATAAATCTGTGGGAATAATTCTTTCCGGAACGGGAAGTGATGGCACTTTAGGCATCAGGGCAATCAAGGGAATTGGAGGTATGGTAATGGCTCAGGATGACAATAGTGCCAAGTTTGACGGCATGCCCAGAAGCGCTATAGCTACCGGAATGGTGGATTATATACTTCCTGCAGAGAAGATGCCTGAAGAACTCTTAAAATATATTAAACATCCCCTGACTTCCAAAGCGCGGGAGAAAGAAAACACTTCCGGGCACGATAATACCCTGGGCAAGATTCTGTCAATTATTCGCAATACAACCGGGGTTGACTTTGCCTATTATAAGCCCAATACCATTATCAGAAGACTTGAAAGACGTATCAGTATCAACCAGATTTCCAGCTATGAGGATTATGTCATTTTTCTGGAACAATCCGTAAAAGAAGTCAATATTCTTTACAAAGAACTATTGATTGGCGTTACCAGGTTTTTCAGAGACACTGATGGTTTCGACATAATCAAAGAACAGGTGATTCCCCGGATTCTGAAAAATAAAAGCAAGGATGACCCCATCAGGTTGTGGAGCGTAGGCTGCAGTACAGGTGAAGAAGCTTACAGTCTGGCCATGCTTTTGAAAGAACATATCGGGGAAAATGATAACAACCATGATATAAAAATCTTTGCCACAGATCTGGATAAGGAATCCATTGAGTATGGCAGCATGGGACTATATCCGGAAAGTATTGTGGCAGATGTAAGTATGGAGAGGTTAAAGAAGTTTTTTATCAAAAAAGAAAAAGGTTATCAGATAAAGGAAAACATCCGCAAGATGGTAATCTTTGCCACCCATAATATTATCAAGGATCCGCCTTTCTCCAAGATAGACCTTATCAGTTGTCGCAACATGTTGATTTATCTGAAGCCACTAATGCAAAAAAAGGTGTTATCTCTTTTCCATTTCTCGCTTCACAAGAATGGATATTTGTTCCTGGGCTCCAGTGAATCACTTGGCGATCTTTCAAGAAACTTCAATACCCTCAACAGCAAATGGAAAATATACTCCTTCAAAGATAATTTCAACAATGACAACATAGGTGACTTTCTTTTGCCTTCTATTCACAGGCCCAAGAGCTCATCCATGATACCCGAAATTGCGGTAAAAAACCATGCTACCTCAGATATCACAGACTATATTTATAACAGTATTATTGAGGAGTTCCTTCCTCCCTCTGTAATCATTGACGAAAATTTTGAAATTGTCCATATCCTTAAAGATGTAAACAAATACATCAAATTACCCTCGGGGAAAATCAGTCTTGACATCCTTTCTCTTGTCAGGAAAGAAATCTGTACAACTCTTTCCATTGCCATACATAAATCGTTAAAAGAAAACAAGGAAATAATCTATAACGACTTTAAACTACGCGAAAAAGGTGAAATTATCCATCTGAACATCAAAGTTAAACCCATTGAAAAAAAGATCAAATCCCGCAAATTGCTTTTCATAGCATTTGAAGAACAGCATACCATCAAAACCATTATCAGTGAAAACGATAGCCAAAGTATTGAATACGATACCAACCAGCAAATAAAAGATCTGGAACTTGAGTTGAAATATACCAGGGAAAACCTGCAGGCCACCATCGAAGAGCTTGGCACCTCCAATGAAGAGCTGCAAGCCACCAATGAGGAGTTGATTGCCTCCAATGAGGAGTTGCAATCAACCAATGAAGAGCTGCAATCTGTAAACGAGGAGTTGTACACGGTAAACAGTGAATACCAGAACAAAATAGATATTCTTACCCAACTGAACAATGATATCAACAACCTGCTGAAGAATACCAATATCGGCACGGTATTTCTTGACAGAAACCTGCTCATTCGCAAATATACTCCAGCAGTCACTTCCGCAATTAACATCCTGGATATGGATATAGGAAGACCTATACATCACATATCACATAACACCTTGTATGATAGTTTACTGGAAGACATAGAAAATGTGCTGAGAACCCTGGTTATTAAAGAGGTGGAAGTACAAGGTAAAAAGAACAACTGGTTTTTGATGCGTATACTTCCTTACCGCACCCTCGAAAACGCCATTGACGGAGTGGTGATAACTTTTTTTGATATTACAGAAAGAAAAATATTTGAAGAGCAAATCCAGCGAAAATCCAATCTGCTCATTTCCGTACTCGACAATAGCCCTGTTGCCAGTACCATCCTTGATGAGAACGGCAAAATCACTTATGCCAACCACATGGCAGAAAAGGTACTGGGTCTTACCAAAGATGAAATCACCCGACGAAGCTTCAACACTCCCAAATGGAAGATTACAGATGAAAATGGTCAGGATATTCCGGACGAAAAACTACCTTTCATGATTGTAACCCAAACAGGCATACCGGTATTTAATATAATACACAATATAGAATGGCCTGATGGCATCCAAAAAACCCTTAGCATTAATGGCTCTCCCATTTTTGATGAGCATAAAAAGGTAGATGGAGTAGTTTGCACCCTGATAGATATAACCCAAAAACGTGAGTATGAGGAAAAGCTAAATCGAGAGCATGAGTTACTTATCAGGGTTTTACAAAACAGTCCCAACGCCAAAATAATGACAGACAGCAAAGGAAAAATAACTTTTGCCAACAAGCTTGCTTCGCAACTTTTTCAGATAACTGAAGCAAAAATCAGTAATGGTCTCTCATTTGATGAACTGCCAATTGTTTCAGCTCATTCATCAGTAGATAAAAATAATTTAATCCAACTGGTAGTCAACACGGGTAAAACCTTGTATAATCAGCAATACAGTTTTGCAAGTGCCGGCAGATCTAAAGAAGCACTCTTCATTACGGCCTCTCCTGCCTTCGATATACAGAAGAAAGTATCGGAAGTGGTAATGTCTATCGATTGCCATTCCAATCTAAACATCAACTCTGATTTGATGACCAAGCAAGTGTCCTCTCTCAGTAATCTTATTGAAACCGGTATTTTTACCCTGGACAATAAAAGCATCATAACAACCTGGAACAACAAGGCTGAAATCATCTCCGGATTGAAAGCCAAAGATGTAATTGGCAAACAATGCTATGCTTCCCATGAAAAAGAAACAAAAGATCAGCAACTGCCATGCTTCCTGCTCGATACTAAAAGAAACTCCATGCAATGCAAGAATTTAATTATTGTTATGGAAAACAAGCAAATCAGCATTCAAGCCAATAATATTGAGGTGATAAAAAACCTCAAAGACCAGGTAATTGGCGCCATGGGTTTCTTCGATAAAATTAAAGAATAGCTTCTGGCACCGAAAATCTCTCCCGAATTGCACTCTGCATCCGGATTTTTTTTCTCTGCCATACCGCAAGAAACAACCCAAGAGGGGCTATCTCCAACAGCCTTTCAGGCTCATTGAGTTTGCCGGAATGGCCCCTGTTTTACATACAGTTATTCACTTCTGCAGGCTCATCGTTCGCTTCCAGGGATGGTATTTGGGTCGTCACTGTTTAGGTTTACCCGAATAATTAAAAAAATACCCTGCGAATCATGATATCACTGTATTTTTATTAAAAAATTATTAATATATTCACCTCCTTTAATAAACGACAGAGGTATTGCACAAATAGCTCATAAACAAACAGTTAATATGAAGCGATGTTTTTTTTCGTTTTCAAAAACTGTCGAAAACCATGTTAGGAACCAGCCATGTGAAGCCAGAGGCCAATATCTAATCGTCAAACATTGCAAAAGACAAAAGATATTTTATACTAAGCAACTATTTCAACAATGTAAGTTTTCTCAAATCGTCTCCAATTGATTCAAATTTAATATTTAGATGAAGAAGAACATTACGATTATTATTGCAGAAGACGACGAAGGGCATGCTCTCCTCATCAAAAGGAATTTAAAAAGAGCGGGTGTGGTCAATCCAATCATCCACTTCACCAATGGTGAAGAGGTTTTGGAATTCTTTCTGGGTGAGAATTCGGATTACCTGAAAAACAACTGCACAAGCTATATAATTTTACTCGATCTGAAAATGCCCAAGGTAGATGGAATAGAAGTTTTGGAAAAACTTAAATCTACGCCATCCACAAAGAAAATTCCCGTCATAATGATTACCACTACCGACAATCCAAGGGAGATTGACATTTGTCATTCGCTCGGTTGCAACAGCTATATAGTAAAGCCTATTGATTATCAAAAATTTATAGAAATAGTCAAAAGGCTTGGCTATTACCTTGAAATAATAGAAATACCAAATCCAATCTGAGTAATTCATGTTTAGTAATTCCGGGGTAAATGTATGGATAATTGAGGATGACATTCAACTCAATAAGGTAATAGCAAGGAGTTTAATGAAGTCCGGTTTTCACTGTCAGAGTTTCTTCTCTGGCCAGGAAGTGATCGAACACATAGACAACCTTGATGAAAACAATTCTCCTGAATCTTTTATGCTGTTGGATTTCCTGCTTGAAGACATGAATGCCATTGAATTGCTCAAAGAGTTGAAGAGTAAGAAACAGGTATATCCATTTGTCATAATGACAGCTTACGGAGATGAGAAAACAGCGGTAGATCTTATGAAGATGGGAGCTATTGATTATGTGGTTAAAGAGAAACACTTTATCAATCAAATAGTAAGTGTAATCCAGCGGGCACACGAAAAAATTGAAACCCAGAAAAAGCTTGAACTATCCAGGCTTGAATTGCAAGACAATGCCCAAAAACTGGAAATGCTAAATAAGAAGATCAACCTGCAGAAACTCGCCCTGGAAAACGAAAAATCAAAAACTGACAAACTACTGCAGAGCATTTTGCCCAAGCCCATTGCCAAAGAGCTGCTTGAAAAAGGATATTCAAAGCCAAGACACTACAACAGTGTTTCCATTCTTTTTGCCGATGTTATCGGATTTTCTGATTTGGCAAAAAAAAGTCCACCCATCGAACTGGTAACCAAACTTGATAGCTATTTCTATTTGTTTGATGAAATAATAGAACAACATGGAATGGAGAAAATCAAAACTATTGGCGACTGTTACATGTGTGCAGGAGGAATACCGGAAGTTAACGTGAACAATGCCCTTATTACAGTACTTACCGGATTAAAAATTCAAGACACCATCAAAAAACTAAAAGAAGAGCATATTACCGATACTCCTGGCTTCAACCTGCGCCTGGGAATACACACTGGAGAGGTGGTAGCGGGAGTAGTTGGCAAAAACAAATTTGCCTATGATATATGGGGTGATGCTGTTAATATTGCTGCAAGAATCGTTGAAGCGGGTGAAGATGGGAAAGTAAACATCTCTGAAAAAACTTTCGAACTTGTAAAAGACTATTTCATTTGTACAGAGCGTGGAGATATTATTACCAAAAGAAATTACCCCATTAAAATGTACTTTGTTGAAAGGCTAAAACCTGAGTTTTCTGCCGAAGATACTGGGAAAAGCCCCAATGTTGCACTGATGAGAATCCTTAATATAAAACAGGATATTCGATATTATTAGCCTTATTCTGCGCAAAAACAGTTTTCCTCTGCTTCACTTTTGTAAAACCAATTTGTTTGCACTAAATTTGTCTGATTGCGTCCCACAAGTTTTACTATCTTTAATAACTGATAAACATAATATCAAAATAATGCAAAGCCTCTCCAATAAAGATATAACAGAACATTATACCATAATAGTTGTAGAAGATGATGTGGCTTTGAATACACTTATTCAAAAAACACTTCAAAAAAACAATTACCAAACCAAGGGTTTTTACACGGGCAATGAAACCATAGACTGGCTCAAGGAGAATAACAGCCCTGACATCCTGCTTTTGCTCGATTACCAATTGTATGAAATGAGCGGAGAGCAGGTTATAAAGATTCTTCGCAAAGACAACATTGACATTCCCTTTGTTATAATTACCGGCCATGGCGATGAAAAAACAGCCGTGGAAATGATGAAGCTCGGCGCCCACGACTATATGGTAAAGGACAGCAATTTTATTGATTTGCTGCCCACCATCATAAAACAGGTAATTAATCATATCGATATTGAGAGCAAACTTTATGAATCTCAGTTAGCCCTGAAAAAAAGTGAAGAAAAATACCGTAGCATTTTTGAAAACATCCAGGATGTATATTTTGAGATTTCTCTCAAAGGTGAAGTGCTGGAAATTTCGCCCTCGGTAGAAAACATGCTGTCACTTAAGAAAGAAGACATTTTGCACCAGTCTTTATTCCATGACCAAAAAGAAGAAGCCAGCCTGTTGGGCCTGCTGAAGGATAAGGGTGTGATTTCCGATTACGAAGTATTTCTGAGAAAAGAAAACGGGCAAAAACTCCCTGCATCATTTACCTGCAAGTATATTTATGACCAACACGGTAATCCCAAAAAAATAATCGGTACCATCCGAAACATCACAGAACGTAAGCAGGCTGAAGAGGTAATACGACATAGCGAAGAAAGATACAGAATTTTGGCAGAAAACTCCAGCGACATGATTTCCAAGCACAACTGGGACCGGACGTATCTCTATGTTTCGCCAGCCTGCACCAACCTCCTGGGTTATTATCCCGATGAGCTTACCGGCCGCTCTGCTTACCAACTTATCCATACCGATGATGTTGAAAACATAAGAAAAAATCACATCCTTTTGCTGGAAAACAGAACCAACTCATTTATTGAAAGCTACAGGATAAGAAAAAAAGACGGATCCTATATTTGGTTTGAAACCAACAACCAGGTCATTTATAACCAAAATACCAACCTGGTGCAGGAAATTGTTTGCGTTTCGCGCGATATAACCGAAAGAAAAGATAAAGAGGAGTTGCTCAAAGCCAAAGAAGTAGCAGAGAGAGCCAACAAAGCAAAATCTGAATTCCTGGCCAACATGAGCCATGAAATCAGAAACCCCCTTAATGCTATCATTGGCATGACCAGCACCCTTTCAAAAACTCCGCTCAACCAGGACCAGAAACAATATCTTAACTCCATTTCCGTTTCTTCTACCAACCTTTTAAGCATCCTGAACGACATTCTGGATTTCTCGAAAATTGAAGCCAAAAAAGTGGACCTTGTTTTTGCAAGCTTCAGTCTGAGAGAAGTAGCAAAGCAAACCCTTGAAATGTATACCCCGCAGGTAGAATCAAAAAACCTTTCTATCTCTTACACCATTGCACAGGGCACACCGGAGAATTTGTATGGTGATGAAAAGAAAATCATACAAATCCTCAACAACCTCATCAGCAATGCAATAAAATTCACCAATGAAGGCAAGGTGGAGGTCCTTATTAGTTGCAAAAATCAAAAGTCCGATACGGTCAATATACAATTCCAGGTTATTGACACTGGAATAGGTGTCAAAAAGGAGGATATTCCCAAGATGTTTGAAACCTTCAGGCA
>SLPR01000284.1 GCA_007131895.1 Bacteroidales bacterium
AAATCAACCAATTGCTTGTAATTAGTTTTCTCCGATGGGTATTTGTGGCTGCTTTGATTGCTTTGCCACTGGCATGGTACTCTATGGACAACTGGCTTGACAACTATGCATACCAGATTCAGATAGGAGGAATTCATTTTATAGCTAGCCTGTTGCTGGTAACAACCATCGCCATATTTACCATATCGGGGTTGACAACCCGTGCAGCGCTGCAAAACCCCGCAATGGCTATTAAGTATGAATGATTCTGGATCATACAATTAATTCACCGAAGGGGTGAAGGCTCTATTCAGAACCTATGAAGGTATTGGGCATGACCAACCTGATGAGATAAAAGAGGATATCCTGGAGTTTTTTAAATTGCAGATAAATACCTGCATTCTGCCATAACATCAACTCAAAACTTATGCTGTTTCGCATTTTTGCAATCATCGCCATTCTGCTCGCGGTCATCTTTATAGCAATAAAAATGACATCTCCTCATCTACCCCGACGCCCGGTCAGTTTCATTGAACAGGCAGAAATCGGGGGCATGCAACAGTGGATGATGGCACAGGGTGCAGACAGCGAACTCCCGGTTTTGCTTTGGCTGCATGGGGGCCCGGGGGCAGCGCAAATGCCCGTGGCCCGGCATTTCAACCACAACCTGGAGGAAATTTTTATCGTGGTTCACTGGGACCAGCGGGGAGCAGGCAAATCCAACCCGCGCAATTTTGATGAAAGCACCATGAGTATAGAGCAATATATCGAAGATGTGCACCAGATGACACAATATTTGAAAAAGAAATTCAACAGGGAAAAAATTTACCTGCTGGGCCACTCATGGGGCACACAATTGGGGTTGGTGGCGGCCCAACGATACCCGGAAGATTATCACGCATATATGGGCGTGGGACAGGTAGTGCATCACCATGACGCCCACCGGATAGCTCACCAGGAATTGACAAACCGGATAAAAGAAAGCGGCAGCAAAAAAGACCTTCAAAAACTCGAAGACTTGCAGGGACCGCCTTACACAAAACATTCCGAATACCTGGCATTTGTAAACAGGATGAATCAGTACCAGATGAATATGGATGTAAAAATGAACAAGATGGCATGGGCTGCTCTGTTTTCAGAAGCTTATAGCGTGGCTGACCTGCGCCGATGGCTGCGCGGAGCACGTCGCGGCAGTGGCCCCATGTGGCATGAATCGCAGGGATGGGATATGCTTGAATGGGCGCCTGATGTGGAAATCCCCTGCTACTTTATCACGGGTGAAAACGATTACAACACTCCGGCAGAGTTGGTGGAAAAAATGTTAAACCAACCCGAAGCATCCGACCGAAACAAACATTATATAATGAAGGATGCCGCACATGCCCCATTTATGGGTCACCCTGAAAAATTTATGGATATTATGGAAGAAATTCTTACCCTTGGACATACGAATCATTGAGAAAAAGAAAAAAGAGTTCTGATGCATAAAGTCGCAAATTTCCAATTTCACCTCATGCCTCAGGGGTAATTTTGCGCTGTAATTTTAACCTTAAAAAATAAATCGCAATGACAAAACTGATTTCATGGGTAGAAATTCCCGCAGCAGATTTTACAAGAGCCGTAAATTTTTACAGCAAGGTGCTCAAACTTGACCTGGAACCCATGGACTGGGGCGAAGAAAAGATGGCCTGCTTCCCCGGCGGTGAAGGTGCTATTTCCTTTGCACCCGGATTCAAACCTTCAGAAAATGGTGCTTTGGTAAGCTTTCAGGTTAGCGACAGCATGGAAACCACCATCAGCCGCATCGAAGCAGCCGGAGGTAAAATCCTGCAGCCCAAAACCAAAATCGAGGCCGAAGGACGGGGATACTTCTGCACCTTCCTCGACAGCGAAGGAAACAAGGTGGGTTTGTATTCTGACAATTAAACGCTGGTCGTTGAGCTGGTAGCTGAGCCTGTCGAAGCGAACATGGTTCTTCCGTGTGTGCCTTCGACAAGCTCAGGCACCAGCAAACTCCGGTCGCTGAGCCTGTCGAAGTGCACCTCTTTTGCAACGAGGTGCCTTCGATTGACTCAGGCACCGATATGCTCCGACACCAATATTCATCTGTTTATAACTGTTATTAACAGATCAGATGGAGCTCGCCAACAATATTCGTAATGGATGTTTTTTACTTTTGCGAAATTATATTCTTGCGCGTGTGTGTCAATAGCTATTGCCATGGCTCAGTTCATCAAATCTAAGTAACTTTACAACATGCAATACTTCTCCGCAAAACCCTCACCCCTGCTGGCCCGGTATGTAAAAAACTACTGGGCCCTGGAGAATTGTTTGCCCCCGGGGAAGGTTTACCACCATCGCATCATCCCCACCGGCCTGCCCGATTTATCCTTCTACCTGCACAACAGACCCCGCATTACCGAAACCGGCAAATCCTTCGAAACTGCCTCCACCCTCACCGGCCAGCAAAAAGCCTTTTACAACCTGGCCCTTACCGGACAAACAACCTTGTTTTCCGTTACCTTCCAACCCTCAGGTCTGGCAGCTTTTTTCCCGTTGCCGGCAAAGGAATTATTCTCTTTGCATGTTCCCCTGCAACAACTTCTGGCACCCGATACGGTAAGAAAAATGGAAGATCAGCTCTTTGAAGCATCCTCATTCGACGAAAAGGTAAGAATCGTGGAGACTTTCCTGATGCGCCTTCTGAGGGAAAACACCAACGATTACCCCGGGGAAAGAATTGCGGCGAGCATTGCCAGGGTGAATAAAACCACGGGGCACATTGCCGTTGATCAGCTGGCAGCAGATGCCTGTTACAGTCGCAAGCAATTTGAGCGGGTCTTTTCAGCAAAGGTGGGCATCAGTCCGGGACAGTTTCTGCGTGTGGTGCGTTTCCAGCATGCGTTGCATCTGCAATCGGTCAACCCGTCACATAGCCTCACCCAGCTAAGCTATATGAGCGGATATTATGACCAGGCACATATGATCAATGAATTTCACAAACTCTCAGGATTGACGCCTTCAGCGTTTTTTAAAGTCAGTGTGCCATATTCGGATTATTTTGGGTAGACCAAACCCCGGGATACTTCCCGTCTAATCTTTATGGCACTCACCTCCCACCCCGGAGGGTTGACATGTCGATAGAAACGAATTACAATAGAATTCTCTGCCACCCCAGCGGGGTGGAATAACGATTTTATGGTATACCTCTCCACGAAACCAACGAACATGGTGGTACCCACTCTGTTTATGGATAAAATTATGATCATTTTTTTAGCCTGACTGTTGCACTTATGCACCAATCAGGCTAAAATGAGGTTGAAAATTGTATGAAGAGATAGCTGTTATAAGCTCATCCAAAGAAAAAAAACTCCCGGTCTGTAAGTCCCAATTGCTCATTGATTTCTTCTTCACTATCATGTGAGTAAAACATAAAGAAAGCTTCATCTTCCAGTGGGGAGCCGGGGGTGGGTAAA
>SLPR01000452.1 GCA_007131895.1 Bacteroidales bacterium
CGGATATTTGGGATGTAAATGTCATTGGAGGTCGCTAACTTTTAGACATATCAAAAAACCTTCACAAGAAGAGTGTAAAAATAACCGTTTTTTTATTTTAACAGTTATTTTGAATGAAAAAAATTATTGTTGTCTGGAAAATGTTCCATTTGCTGAGGGTAAATGCAAATTTCGCTAATGGGGGCAAAAAAGTGACGGGGTGACTGCTCAGGAGGGGCAGCAAAGTGACGGGGTGACTACAGTTCACCCCGCCACTAAATATTTAATTAGCGCTATATGCTTCGGCCAAAGGTTTGGAGACGTGCCGTTCAGGCGCGTCACTACCCTGGATTTGTGGAAGGTGAATAGGATACGTGCCGTGCAAGCGCGTCTTTAAAGCGGCAGAGCGTTGAAATACTGGTTCTCTCACCGGGTTCGGGGGTTAAGCCAGATTGAACGTCCTCAGTTGATTTCTCCCTTATTCTTTCCTACTTTTTCTTTTTCCTTGTAAAAAGGGATTTGAATTTCTGAAAAGTGATGGAGTGTTTGGCGGTACCTTCCTGGCCCAGCAAAAACGCAAAGGGTCTCATTGAGTCAATATGAGAGAAAACAATTCTGATGATAGCCAGAAAAGGAACAATCAGCAGCATTCCTGGAATACCCCAAATCATGCTGGCTGCAACAAGCCCTGTAATAATGAAAAAGGGGTTGACTTTTACGTTGCCCCCTACAATGTTGGGGGTAAGGATATTGTTTTCAATAAACTGGATGACGATAAATAAAAGAATGACCCTGAGTCCCAATCCCGGGTCGTTCTCTACCAGAATGGCAAACAATAAAGGCACTGCCCCTCCCAGTAAAGTGCCAAAGTAGGGTATGAAGTTAAATAAAGCAGATATAATACCGAGGGCAATGGCAAATTTCATCCCAATGATATGTAGACCGATGGAGTTGATTATGGCCAGAATGGAAACAACAATAATGACACCACCCATATACCTGGCTGCTACCGTAGAAATTTCCCGCAGGATAGCCACCATTTCGCGCTTGCGCGCTGGTGGAACAATCTTTAGCAGAAAATAGGCAAACTTGGTACGGTAATACAGAAAGAGAAAAATATACACCGGAAGCAGGCCAATGGCAACAGCGGTGCTTGCAGTTGAGCTGAATATATCCTGAACATATTCCCCCCCTGACTCCAGAAAAGTCGCTATTTGATCCTGGATTAGTTTTTTTGTCTCACCTTTTTCAAACCCCGCATACTCTCCGATATTTGCCAGCATGGCCGAGAGGTTTTGAACCGCCGTTTCAGCCAGGCCGGGTAGTTCGCTTGCCATGGGGGCAAGTTTGCTGTAGCCAAACAATGCAAGGCCTACCAGAATACTCAATACCCCTATTATGGTGATAAAATTGGCGAGTATGCGAGGCACACTCTTTTTTTCAAGCCAATTGACTATGGGAAACAGCAAATAAGCAAGCAAAAATCCAAAGGCTATGGGATACAGGAAGTTTCGTATGGCTATCATTCCGTACAAAAAGAGTATGATCGCCAAAAGAATATATGTTACTTTTTGAGCAAACAATATGCGATTTTGAGAATTTGTTCTGTGCGTTTCCTTGCTCATCCCATTCAGATTTAAAACTATAAATTTACTACAAACAAGTGATTTCATTGCAGACATTAAATGCCGTGAGAATCAATTTATGTTTATTTCACAGCATCGGTATGCAGAATTCTGAGCGTTTCTGGATCTGCTGTTAATATGCTGCCAAAATACCGGCTATTTTCTCTGCGGCATTTCCATCTCCATATAAACCATCGGGAAAGGTTGTTGTATTTCCCTGGAAAGTTTTAAATGCACTCAGTATCTTTTCTTTGCTACTGCCGGCAAGCAAATTTACCTTCACATGAGTTAACTCTGTCCACTCGGTTTCATCGCGCAGGGTAATGCAGGGTTTCTGGAAAAAGTAAGCTTCCTTTTGCAATCCACCACTATCGGTCATAACCATGCTGCAGTTTTTAAGCAGCCAGATCATGTTCAGATATCCTACTGGTTCAGTGACAATAATATTAGGAGAGATTTTGTCAAGACCTGATTTTTGCGCAATAATGCGGGTGCGTGGGTGCAAAGGGAGGACTATCTTCATGGTTTGTGCAAGCTGACCCAATGCCTTGAAGATTTCGGTCAGTCTTGCTGGGTTGTCTGTATTTTCTGCCCTGTGCAAGGTTGCAAGTGCATATGTGGAGGGTGTTTCAAAACCGGGTTTTTCTGCATTTTGTGAATAAAACAATGCAGCGTCGTACATCACATCACCGCAGTTAACAATTTTACAGTCAAATGATTCATAGCCCTCTTTCTGAAGATTGAAAACAGCTGTTTTTGTAGGGCAGAATAAAATCTTGCTGATGCGGTCGGTGAGAATGCGGTTCACTTCTTCGGGCATGTGCATATTAAAGGAGCGCAAACCCGCTTCTACATGGGCTACAGGGACATGCAGTTTGGCGGCTGCCAGCGCACCCGCAAGGGTGGAGTTGGTATCGCCGTAAACCAGAACATAATCGGGTTTCTCTTTGATCATGAGCTCTTCCAGCTTTTCCAGCATGCGGCCGGTCATACTTCCGTGGCCAAGGCTGTGAATGTCAAGGTTGTAGGCAGGGAGGGGGATTTCCAGCTCCTGGAAAAAGATTCTGCTCATATTGTCATCGAAATGCTGCCCGGTATGAATGATTATTTCTTCAAGGCCGGGCTCTTTTGCAATGGCCCTGCTTACTGTGGCAGCTTTGATAAACTGGGGACGGGCTCCTATTACGGTAAATATTTTTTTGGTCATCAATCAGTTGCGTTGTTGATTAATACTTTTTTCATAATTGTGGCTGAGGAAGAGGATGATAACCAGCAAAGCGCTATAAGCGATTACATCGATAATAAGATATGCATAAAGGAATGTCTGAATCTGCAAATGACTCATGAGAAACAAACTGCTGATCATCAGAAAATAAACAGCCTGCCATAAACTGTAAACTTTTATTTTGTTCAAAGGAATAAACAGGCTGCTCACCGGAGCCACGATTAATTTGAGGGCGGCACCTGCCACGATAATTCTGGCATAAACCCCTGAAATGTAATACTCTTGCCCGGCATACAAGGCAAATAGTTTGGGTGCCCACAATATAAACAACAAAGTCATTACTGCGGCCATCACTCCCAGCAGAACAAGTATTCGATTCAGATCGCTGATGAAACTTTCTTTGGCACGGCACTTCTCACTGATGCTTTGTAGCAATACCTGTGAAATGCTGACAGTCAGAATGCTGGCCGGCAGCACCAGTACATGCTTTGCAAGGCCAAAATGGGCTGTTGTTTCCGGATCATAAAACTTGTTGATCAGCAAAAGCGGAAGGTGCATGCAAATGGCATTGAGCAACGCCGGAAGCATATTGTAAATGGGGAATTCTTTGTATTTCCCTGCCAGATACCATTGCCTGCGGATGGAAAAACTTTTTACACTAAATCCATTGCGCAGCATTTGTATCCATCCGGCAACAATGTTCACCAAATGGCCCAGTATATTTCCCCAGATGAGTCCTGTATTGAACTTTCCGGCAAGGGCAAACAATACTTGTCCGCCTCCCTCAGATATACGGCGTGAAATTTTGTTAACCGAAATATCCCTGTAAGCTTTGTGTCGTACAAGATAGTAATTGAAAACCTGGTAGGTGCTGAACAAAAATATGGAGGCCGGTAAATAATACAACATAAACCTGTGATGGGGTTCGAGATTGAGAAATCTGAGAATGGAACCCTCGAAAAAGTAAATGAGCAACAAAACCACAAGATTAAAACTAAAAGAAGAGAACAACCCGGTAAATACAAGATTTACAGCATCTTCTTTCTTTTTCGGCAGCACCACTGCCATTTCATACCTGAGGCTGGCTACCACCATGAGAATACCGGTAATACTTATAAAAACATCATATACCCCGAAATCTTCCACCGGATACATTCTTCTCAGGACCCCCTGCAGTAAAACCGCGATAAGCTGAGCCGCAAAGGTGCCTATAACCAGGGTGGATATATTTTTGAATAAATCTGAAGAAGGTAAAAGTCTTTTAATCATATGGTTACAATGGTATAAGCCTTTCTAATCCCTGCAAAATTAGTCTTATTATTTTATTTTGATGGATGGATAGGGCAATAGGGTAAGAAAATCTGTCATCCAATTGCACAAATCAATACAATTGTACTTAATTTTATGCTTTGAAAAGTATCGCTTAGATAGTAAGTAAATAACTTTAAAGGATGATAATATTTTTGATTGGGTTTATGGGCAGTGGGAAATCCACTTTGGGAAAACGGCTTGCCAGGAAAATTGACTATGGCTTTATTGATATGGACCAGTATCTGGAAGAAAAGGAGGGGATGAAAGTAAGCGAAATTTTTGAGCAGAAAGGAGAAAAGTACTTTCGTGAAATGGAGAAAGATTTTCTTGAATCGCTGGAGGTGGAAGAGAATGTCGTAATAGCCACCGGAGGAGGAGCTCCCTGCTGGGGGCAAAATATGGAAATAATGAACCAGAAGGGTGTTACAGTCTATTTGAAAATGAGTCCGGCCAGCCTGGCCAGCAGGCTGGAAAAAGCAAGGACTATCCGGCCACTTATTGCCGGTCTGGATCCGGAGCATTTGCAACATTATATCGAAAAAAAACTTCAGGAGCGTGAACCCTGGTACAACAAAGCCCGATGTGTTGTCAGGGGCGAAAATGTGAAACCCTTTCATGTAAGTTCACTGGTTTTCGGTGATGCATAATAGCTTGCAACGTGAATAGTAATGTCAATCCTGCGGGTTTTGGGGTGTTGTTGCAGGTAATGTTTTCTATCATCATTTCAGCCCTTCGCACCTGGCAGGGCAAAACCTTTCAACAAACTAAATCAAGCTTTATTCGATTATAACTCTCGTTGCACCCTTGAAATAAGCTTTGTAATAATTCTCATTTAAATCATTGATGGTTACACCTGCAGTAGAAGAGGTATGTGCAAATTTTCCATTTTTTAAATAGATTCCAACATGATTGATTTGAGTCCCGCCAATGGTGAAAAACACCAGGTCTGATTCGTTGAGTTCTGCAACAGAAATCGGGATGCTGGTACGGTAGATGTCTCTGGAACTGCCTTTTAGTTGCATTCCGAAAGCCTCGTTAAATACACTTTTGACAAAACCGGAACAATCCAGCCCCCTGCCCCCTGCTCTGCTCCGGTGCGGGATACCCATCAGTGGATAAACTGCATTGTACAATGCAATGCGGGAGTTCTCGTCGATATGTATGTCATGGTTTTTAAAGAAGGTATAACCTGCCACCGCCAATGTATCAAAAGCCGCTACGGGAGTCTCATTGTCATTATTATTTGCATAACGTCCCCAAAAAGAAACCAGCAATGGGAAAGCAATCATCAATAAGATGCTCCCGGTAACCGATATATTTGTCTTTTCCTGATTCATTAATTCTGTGAAATTGAATTGAAAATGCCAAATCCGGTTGTTTGGCCGGGATATTTTTCTGTATTTTATTGAAAACGTAAAAGCAGATGTAAAATTATGGAAATAATTGGGTGTTTTACTTACATCATAATTTCTTTGAATGCTTATTTTTACCATCATTTTACATTTGATATCAAAACTCAATGATAAACTGAGATAAGCAGGATGTCATGCTTAACCTTTTTAATGCACAAATTGTTCCGGCTTTAGCTGAGACAACAATAATTTTCATACAAGCTCACCCAAAGGAAGGGTGAGTCAAGGTTCCCGACTTTTAAAATCTAAAAATAAATATATGAAGAAAAATCTCATTCTATTGGTGCTGATACTATTTGTTTTTGAAAGTATAGCCCAGGTAAGGCCGGCCAGGCGCAGGCATTTAAACAAGTTTTACAATAGTACTACCTATGTGGTGGAGGATCGTGATCCTTTTTCGGAGTTCAACAAATATCTGAAGGAGGCCATGGAAAAGCACTGGACCATTACCCCATTCGAGGTTATCAGTTTTGATGACTTTCAGCGAATGCGCACCAATGAGGATGCCTCTTTCATGATATTCGCCGACATCAAGCAGAGAAACCTTGACCAGGTTTATGTTTTTATCAATTTTGTGATGGGAGATAAAAAACGTGACTTTGAAAGTATGCCCGATCTGGCTTCCGTTCCCCTTGGATACAGCGATGCCAATGACCTCAACTACCTTTATAAAATGGGAGCATTTGTAAAATTCATGCAAACCCATGTCAGTAAAAATGATGATACTCCCAGGATGCGACTGGCCCGCATCATGAATGTGAATGATGATAAGCTGAAAAGAATGGAACTGTGGCTACTGGAAGATGAACTGGCACCCGAAATCAGGACTGCAGAAGCCATCCGGAAGCATTATCCTTACCCGGTTAAGATTGCAACCAAAGAGCAGATTGAAAAGGCCATTGCCAACGACAGGAAAGATGTGGCATTTTTGCATAAAATAGGACCCGAGGATGCAACACGGCAGGGCAGGGGCAAATGCTGGAAGTTCATTATTTCGGCCGGTGATGGAAGTGTACTTTATTCCTCCAGCCACGATGTTGACCGTCGCAGTCCGGATGCTTTTCTTGTTGAGGATTTAAAGGAAATAGCCAAATAGCACGCTTTAGTTCAATATGGGGTCGGAAGGGAAGTTTGCCCAAATGGCATAATCATTCCCCATTTTCTTAAGGGTGGAGCCCCAGAGGTTCTCCGGATTGTCTGCCAATATGCAGTTGAGGGTACCCTGGGTTACAATCCATGAGTTTTCTCCCATTTCACGGTCAAGCTGGCCGGGTTCCCAGCCGGCATACCCAATGAAAAACTTAACCTGTGATGGGCCTACAAGTTTTAAGTCAATAAGTTCCATGAGCTTTTTGATATCGCCTCCCCAGTAAAGATTATCAAACACCTGTATACTGCCTGGAATCTGATCTCCTAAAGTATGCAGGTAAAACAGGCGCTCGGGATGAACAGGGCCACCAAGATAAAGCGGAAAGTCAATATTGGGAAAATCTTTAACTACTTCATTTAGTTTGAGATGCACCGGCTTATTGATGATAAGTCCAAACGTACCATCCTCTTTACTATGCTCCACCAATAAAACAACACTTTTACCGAAATAAAAATCCCTGAGTGCTGGTTCACTTATCAGAAGTCTCCCCTGGGAGGGTTGCAATTTATGGGTCATAACAATAGTAGGTTTTGATGGTAGTAAGTAAACGATATTTTTTTAATTATGATATCTGAAAATTTTTAAAACTTTATCTTTGTCGGATATTGCTGTGATTTGGCAGTTCAACAACAAATAGAATACCATTGTTCACAAAACACCCCTATGAGTAAAAACAACCTGGAAAAATTTAATCTACTAAGAGCAAAGTACCCGCTCTTTACCTATGAGTCCTATTCTATGGAAGTTCAAAATAATGAACTTCACCTGAAGTATCATTTTAGTCTCGAGGGTAAATGCAATTTCTATCCCGGTTATGTCATACCATTGGGAAAATTCTCCATTGCTCACATCAATAATGAATTGCTACATAGTCTTGTATTTCATATTGGTATGGCTGAGCTTGTGAGTTACTGGAAAGCAGCCTGCTCGCCCGAGGTGCTGATTAAACCTTTCAAAATGAATGCCGACCAGCAGAATTGGTGGAAGCAGCTTTATTTTCATGGATTGGGTGAATTTTTCTATCTCAATGGCATTGAAGCTTCATCCTGGGATTTTATTTATTTTTCTTTTGAAAAGTACACCCGACCAATACCCCGCAAACAACTTATTGAAACCCATGATGGAGTAATCATTCCTGTTGGGGGAGGCAAAGATTCACTGGTTACATTGAGTGTGCTCTCACGCGAAGAAAAAGCCAAAATGGCAATGGCCATTAATCCTGGCAAAGCTACCATTGAATCGGTAAATCTGACAGGACTGAAGGACCACTTTTTCTCTATCCAGCGAACCATTGACCCCACTCTTATTGAGTTGAACCGGCAGGGGTTTCTTAACGGGCATACCCCATTTTCCTCCGTGGTTGCATTTGTAAGTATTTTGGTTTCTTCAATTACCGGCCACAAAAATATTGCACTGTCCAATGAGTCCAGTGCCAATGAAGCTACCATACCCGGAACTACCATCAATCACCAGTATTCAAAATCGTATGGTTTTGAGAAAGATTTTCGCAGGTATGTAAGCCGGTTTATTTCTCCGGATTATAATTATTTCAGTTTACTAAGGCCTCTCAATGAATTGCAGATAGCAGCCATATTCTCTCAAAATCCAAAGTTTTTCAGCGTTTTCAGGTCATGCAATGTGGGCAGTAAAACCAACTCATGGTGTTGCAATTGCCCCAAATGTTTGTTTACCTATATCATGCTGGCACCTTATATTGAAAGCAAAAAGCTGATTGAGATTTTTGGTGAAAATCTGCTTGAAAAGGAAACTCTCATACCCCTGATGAAACAACTCAGTGGACTGGCTGCCGAAAAGCCATTTGAATGCGTTGGAACCATCGATGAAGTAAATTCTGCCTTGTGGGAGCTATGGTACGGAAAAAATGAAAAGGAACTTCCCGTTTTGTTGCGTCATCACAAAGAATGCACCGCAGGCATCAGGTTTAAGGGCGTTGGTGAACAAATGACGCACTGGAACGGGTTCAATAGTCTTTACCAGCATTACACAGATTTGCTCAGGGAAACCCTTGAGCAATCCATAAACCCGCGCAAATGATGCTTGAGCAATACTTTATGGATACCTTTGCTCACAAGCGGGTATGCCTGTTGGGCTTTGGCAGAGAAGGGAAATCAACTTTTAAGGCCTTAAGAAAGTACGTGCCTCAAAGTGTGATTATCATTGCAGACAAAAATCCTGAGGTTTCCCTGCAATTCAAAGAGGAGTTTGGCACAGACAGCCATGTTTGTTTCTTTGGTGGCGAAAACTATACCGAAGCTCTTAATCATTGCGATATCATCATAAAATCACCAGGAGTGTCTCACGGAAATATCCTGAAAGCAGGAACCGACCCCAAAGTGGCATTTACCTCACAAACAACCCTTTTTCTTGAATTGTTTCGCAATCAGGTAGTGGGTGTTACCGGCACCAAAGGAAAAAGTACTACTGTAAGCCTGTTGCATCGAATCTTTACAGACTCGGGTAAAGAGGTTCTGCTTGTGGGCAATATCGGAACCCCTCCTTTCGAAATCCTCGACAGGGTGACTTCTGATACGATTGTAATTTATGAAATGAGCAGCCATCAGCTGGAGAACTCCGCTGTTTCACCCTCAACGGCTATTTTACTTAATATTTTCCAGGAACATCTCGATCATTATGATTCCTACCGCGATTATCAGCTTGCCAAATTGAATATAGCACGGTGGCAGCGTCCCGGAGATGCTTTTATCTGCAACACATCTCTGGAGGTAATCAGCGGGCTGCTTGCAGAAATACACTGCCCTGGAACCCTTTATACGCTGAATGAGAAAGTAGCCCCAAAGCCCGGGGTATGGTGCGAGGGGCCGGATCTGAAAATTCTGGACGCCCATAGCAGGTTGTTTACCCTTGGGCATTTATGTACCCACCGGAAATTGCCAGGGCAACACAATCTATACAATATTGCTGCTGCCTCACTTGCAGCCCACCTGCACGGGATAGATCACCAATACATCATCCAGGCAGTAGCCTCTTTTGAAGGGCTGCCTCACCGACTTGAACCGGTCAGAATCTACAAAGGGGTCACCTATTATAACGACTCTATAAGTACCATCCCCGAATCTACCATTGAGGCGCTCAGAACCTTTTCGGGTATAGAGACGCTCTTGTTGGGTGGTTTCGACAGGGGCATTGATTACAGCAGACTGATAGAATATCTGCAACACAACCCGGTAAAAAACCTGTTGTTTATTGGAAAAGCTGGCAGGCGAATGTTTCAGGAGTTACAAAACAGCCCCCATAGTCAAAAAGAGGGTTGCCTGTTGTTTGATGATTTTGAACAAGCGGTTGTCAAGGCAATTGAGCTTGGTACCCCGGGAGGTGTTTGCCTGTTGTCGCCATCAGCGGCAAGTTACGATATGTTTCGGAATTTTGAGGAAAGGGGAGAAAAGTTCAGGCAGATTATCCTTGGATTGAAGGAGTAATCTGCCTGTAGTATAATGCCGGTTGAATTCCGGCTATTTCTTTTTGGATTCTGGTGATTTGACAACTTGCTGATTGTGTTTAATACGAGGTCTCCGTTTTCCATAACTACCCCGGAATATTTTGCCTCTGCGGGTTTTCATATCTCCTTTGCCCATCGCTTAATTGGTTTGGTTTAACAATACTTGAATTAACAATTAAGACAAATATAATAAAAATTCTTTTTTAAAGACAGATCCCTTTGACAGAGAGTAATAACTGATGTTGCCGATATGTTACATTTTGTTTTGCCTTATTTGCAGCAGGTTTGTTACCAGGATTTTCGGATTCCTCACCGATTTGAGGGCATAATCGAGTAAAAGAATTTCTTTCTCTTCATCACTCAGTTGCCAGGGCCTGTTGTCCTGGTGCAATTTTTGTCTTATTTCATAAAGGCAAAGGGCTGCCGATACCGAAACATTGTAACTTTCAGTAAATCCCATACTGGGAATTCTTACGTAGGCATCAGCATTGTTAAGCGCATCGGAGGAAAGTCCATGTCCTTCATTGCCAAAAACAAGGGCTGTTTTCTTGTCAAGGGGTAAATCTTTCAGCATACAATCGTCTTTATGGGGGCTGGTGGCAACTATCCTGTAGCCTTTCTTACGAAGTTTTTTAAAGCAACCGATTGTATTTTTCTCTGCTGAATTGTACCTGTATATGTCGATCCACTTATCGGAGCCTACTACGATATCTTTATTGATTTCGTAAGGGTTTCTGTTTTCAATCACATGCAAATCCTGTATGCCCATAAGCTCACAGGTACGGATTATGGCACTTCCATTGTGAGGCTGGTAAAAATCTTCAATTACCACAGTAAGGTACCTTGTGCGCTGATTGACTACCTCCTGAAATTTTTCCCATCTTTCATTGTAAATCATTTCCCTGATAGCGCTGAGCAGATAGCTCCTGGTTTCCGGGTCAAAACGTGTCATATCTTTTGATTGGATTTTAACATCAGGGCAATGGTTTTGTAAAGAATTCTGCATGCGATGATGCCGTCGGTTTGTCCCGGCCCGGTTTCCACAAGATCAAATCCAATGATGGTCCGGCCTGAAGCTGCCAATTGTTCAAAAAGATAAAGCACTTTGCTGTAATCCAGTCCACCCGGCACCGGTGTACCTGTGGTTGGGCATTGTGCCGGATCAAGACCATCGATATCAAAACTTACATAAACCTTTTCGGGCAGCCGGCTTATAATGTCTTGGCATACAGCTTTCCACGGTTCGCCCTCAAAGCCCCTGGCATGCAGTTCACGTGCAAAAAAAGCATGAAATTTTTCCGGGTTGCTCATGATTAGCCCGGCCTCGGTGGCACTGATATCGCGCAGGCCAGCCTGCACGATAGATTTAACCTGTTTGATTTTTGATGCATTGTACATGATGGAAGCATGAGAATGGGTAAAGCCCATGTATGCATCCCGCAGGTCGGCATGTGCATCTATCTGAAGTATTCCGAATTCGTCATGAGAGTCTGCCAATGCATTGATAAGTCCAAGGGGAGTGCTGTGGTCACCCCCAAGCAATACAACGAGTTTTCCCTGTGCCAAATAGTCGGAGGCTTTTTTGCGAATATTTTCCATCAACTCCTCACACGCCTGGTTGATGGAGTTTAGCATGTCTTTGCTTTCCTGACTGATTTCTTTTCCCGGATTTTCTTCCAGTATGCTGATGTAGTCAGTAGCCTGTTTTCTCAGCCTTTGGTTGAGGGCTGCAATCTCAGCGGGAATTTCTTCCATGGCAATGCCTGCTTTCCATGGATCGATTACTGCTTCATCAAAAAGATCAATCTGGGGAGATTGTTCCAACACATTATGCGGGCCTGAGGCTGTACCATCCAGGTTGGATACCGTAACGTCCCACGGTACAGGAATAATCACCACATCTGCCTCCAATGGGGTAAATGGGAGCCCGAAAATGTTAGCGTTGGTATCTCCCACGGCATCGGGGTTAAAGGATGCTATTTTGCGTGCTTTGGCATCGCTGGATTGAATCATAAGAGGATTTTTTGAGGGTAAATAAGCAAGGTCAAAAATAATAGCTTTTATCTCGCTGGCAAAGTACTTTTGTTTGGTGCCGCCCGCAGCGGAGGTATAAAAAAACCCCGGAGGTTGATTCCGGGGTTTTTTATCTTAAAAGATGCTGCTTATTTTACTACGTCAGCAAGTTCAGCACCGGCTTTGAATTTCACCACCTTTTTGGCAGGAATTGTAATTTCTTTACCTGTTTGAGGATTTCTTCCTTTGCGCTCTTCTCTCATAGAAACAGAGAATGAACCAAATCCAACCAGTGCTACGCGGTCACCGCTTTTGAGAGCTTCGGTAGTTGCACCAATAAAAGAATCAAGAGCTTTTTTTGCGTCAGCTTTTGTTAAGCCTGAGTGAGATGCCATGGCATCAATTAATTCTGCTTTGTTCATTTTTTTCGATTTTAGTTAGTTTAGCTTTTATGAATTAAAAATGTCCTTTAACCTTTGCAAATATAGGTTATTTCTAAAAAAAACCAAGCTATTTATACGAAAACTACTGATTTTGTTGATAAAAACAGCCTTTTTGTTAATAACTGAGGCTGAAATGCGCGTTTTTATTGGGTTTTTGACAACTATAGTTCTGCTCTTAATATGATTCGGTAGGGGCAGAAAAGCTGTATCCACGAAGGAAATCCTGCGTTTTCATCCTTTTTTTGCCGGCTGCCTGCATGGTAATAACGTCAACAAACCCATCTTTACAACTAATTTTGATGTATGTTTTATTGTCAGAGAGAAGTTTTCCCTCTCCCAGGTCATGCTCCTGCGCGATGGGCAGCGCTTCAAATATTTTCATCATGAATCTATTCTCTTCTCCTGTATCCAGTTCGCAAAAAGCTCC
>SLPR01000327.1 GCA_007131895.1 Bacteroidales bacterium
AGTTGAGATGGTTGTGCCTTAAAACGTCTTTCAAAGCTACGAATTTAAACGCAAACGTATACCGTTTGTTTATGAATGACTTATTGTTTCTGTTTAAGTAAAAGTAACTACATAGCAGACTTTTGTCTATTTTTGTACCCACTATCCAAACTAAGGAGGAATATGAGCAAACTACCTGAATTATCTGATATTATCAAAGCACAAACCCGCCTGAAGGGAGTGGTAAAAGTTACCCCTTTGGAGCATACCAAATCCTTTTCGGCCATGTCGGGAGCCAATGTTTTCATGAAGCTTGAAAATATGCAATCTACCGGCTCTTTCAAGGTACGGGGAGCTTACAACAAACTAAGCTGCATGAGCCAGGAAGAGCTTGACAAGGGAGTGGTTTGTGCATCTGCAGGCAATCATGCCCAGGGTGTTGCTTATGCAGCAAACATCAAAGGGGTAAAAGCAACCGTCTTTATGCCGGTTTTCACCCCTCCGCTCAAAGTGATTGCAACACGGGCTTACGGAGCAGAGGTAGTGCTTACGGGCGATACATTTGATGATGCGTTTGCGGCTGCCATGAAATTCAGGGAAGAATCGGGTGCTACTTTCGTGCACCCTTTTGATGATCCCTATATCATTGCCGGACAGGGAACCATTGGGCTGGAGCTTTTTAACCAGCTCGATACTATCGACGATGTGCTGGTACCCATAGGGGGAGGCGGTATGATAGCCGGGATTGCCATTGCGCTCAAGGAAATGAATCCAGATATTCGAATTATCGGGGTCGAAGCTGCCGGCGCCCAATCAATGAAGCAGTCGATAACAGATGGAAAACCCAGTACACTCAAGTCCGTTAGCACCATTGCCGATGGAATTGCCGTAAAAACCCCCGGCCAACTCAACTATGAAGCTACAAAGAAATATGTGGATGAGCTTCTGGTGGTCAATGATGCCGAAATTGCCCATACCGCTTATCTGCTGCTTCAGCGTGCCAAAATCCTCACAGAGCCTTCAGGAGCAGCTGCTATGGCTGCCGTTTTGCATAAAAAAACGGACCTGAGAAACCGTAATGCAATCCCCATAATCAGCGGAGGAAATGCCAATATGGGAATTCTTGAGCAGATACTGGAAAAAGGGATGATGGAAGAAGGGTTGCGTGCCCGAATTGCGGTGCTTATTCCCGATATGGCCGGTGAGTTGAAAGCCATTGTGAGCATCCTGGAAAAAATCCGGGCCAATATTTACGATATCTCTCACGAACGTTCTATTACAAGTGTTCCGGTGGGGTTTGTGATGGTTACCATTACTTTCAATCTCCAGGATACCTCACAGCTGCAGCTTATCCGCAACACCCTTGATGAAAGGGCAATGAAGTATGAAATATTAACCTGATTGAATTCAGGATGGGTCTTCGGATGCGCAATAAGGGAATAAGGTTAGAAGTTATTCTACCATGCATATTTCTGGTAAGGTTAAATGAATTTTGAAAATAAGGTTAGCATCTGGATGTCTGTAATGAAAAATTTTCTCGGGCAATCATAAAAAAATCATAACCTTTCCTGTCAGGCATGCAAATATTGCGTATTTTTATTGCTTTGTGTCATTTGCCATATATGCCGTCCTTAATGGAAGAATTTATCTGACAGGAGAGAAAAGAAGGGTAGAAATTTTGTTTCCTGTAAACAAGAACAGTAGTTTTTGAATTATAATAATAGAAAACAGGCTTAAGTCCATGAAGAAAGGAAAAAAGGATATGCAAGAAAAGAATCAGCAACCCAGGTCAGAATTTAAGAAGCCCGTTTTTGAGTTTCATATTGAAAGAAGCCTTCGCAGCAAATACCAGATAGAGGAGAGTTTTTTCTCTCAGCAGGGGAATATGATTTTTACCGATTTTAGTGCTGTAAGGATGTTTGTTCATAAACTCAATGCAAAGAGAGATCCCCGCTTACATGTATATCCTGGAGAGGTGAATGCAACAGGTATGCTGGAGGAAATTTTTCATTATATTCTGCGTCAATATGAGGAGCAGGTTTCCCCCTCTGTAATGACAAGGGCGTACAAACATGTTCTCAAAACCCTTGGTCAGGAAAAACTGCATGCTCTTCTCTCCGATTTGGTGGATAAATATCCCCCTACCCCGGTTTACAATGGAAGTGTATCTGTTAAAAAGTATCTTGATGGACAGGGGGTTGACAGGTCCAATAAAGTATTGGTATTAGAAGAGGCCATCATGATCTTTTTTGCCAATTTTAACCCAGCCAATAAAAAACTCAAAGAGCTTTTTGATGATAAAAACCTGGCTGATCCGCATGGCTTCCGCCTGATGATTGACCAACTGGAAGACTTCTTCGAGGATCAGCCGCCCTTTGGCCCCGGCAATGAGGATATTTTCAACCTTTTTAAAACTCCTATCCTGATGTCTCCTGATGATATCAGCAGGCAGCTGGATTATATCATGGAGAAATGGGCAAAGTTACTTCCGGAAAGCATCCGGGTTCAGCTATTAAGGAGCAAAGACCTGCTGAAGGAGGATGTCCGTTTCGACACCATGGGAGGAGGGGGAGCACCCACCATTGCACCCAGGTATAAGGGTATGGACGATGATGCAGGGATGTTTACCCTGGGAAAATCTGGCTACAGATACGCTGAAGATTCGGTAAAGGATTACGAAGAGATAGAAGCATTTACCCCCGATGTGCACTGGATGCCATCGGTAGTGATGATAGCTAAGAATTCTTATGTATGGCTGGATCAGCTTTCCAAAAAATACCAGCGCGAAATCCGCAGGCTTGATCAGATCCCTGACGAAGAACTCGATCTGCTGCGCAAGTGGAATTTTACCGGGCTTTGGCTTATTGGTTTGTGGGAAAGGAGTGAGGCTTCAAGGAGAATCAAACATATTATGGGCAATGTGGATGCAGTTTCTTCTGCCTATTCATTGTACGATTACCAGATAGCCCATGATTTGGGCGGCGACGAGGCTTATCATAATCTCAACGAAAGAGCGAAAGCCCGCGGGTTGCGATTGGCATCTGACATGGTGCCCAACCACACCGGCCTGTTTTCGAAATGGACCATCGAAAACCCCGATTATTTTATTCAGGCTGCTAATCCCCCATTTCCGGGGTATACCTTCACAGGTGAAAACCTGTCGCAACACCCCGATATTGAAATCCGCCTGGAAGATGGTTATTTCGGCAAAACTGACGCTGCAGTGGTGTTTCAGTGGGTAAACAAAAGCAACGGGCAGGTTAGGTACATGTATCATGGCAATGATGGCACCAATATGCCATGGAATGACACTGCCCAGCTGGATATGCTCAAACATGAGGTGCGTCAGGCTGTTATTGATAAGATCTTTGAAGTAGCACGCAAATTCTCCATCATACGGTTTGATGCGGCCATGACATTGGCCAAGAAGCACTTCTCGCGTTTGTGGTATCCAAGGCCCGGCA
>SLPR01000297.1 GCA_007131895.1 Bacteroidales bacterium
AAGGCTGTTTTGCCTGAAAATAAGTATTTGATATGGATGGCTTTTAAAAGGTTAAGATATTTTGAATGAGTGTGTTAAAATCATTCCTTTTAACTGGTTTGGTCATATATCCATCCATTCCCAGGGAAATGTATTTCTCCTTGTCTCCTTCAAAGGCATTTGCACTTAATCCAATAATGGGAGGAAGCTTGCTGTGTTTTTTTCTTAGCTTTTGGGTCGCAGTAATGCCATCCATCACGGGCATTTGTATGTCCATTAATATCAGATCGAAAAAATCTGGTTTAAATAGTTCCAGGCTTTCTTTGCCATTTTGGGCAATGATAACGGTATGCCCCATGGAAGTAAGCATAAGGGATATTACTTTTTGATTTACCACCTTGTCTTCCGCCAGCAGGATACGCAATTGTTTAGATGGAATATGACCCTTTGCAACAGGTTCTTGTTGGTTTTTAATTTTTGTTGGATTGGCTTCTCCGGCAATAAAAGTAAACCAAAAGGTGCTTCCTTTCCTATAGGTGCTCTTCACGCCGATTTCTCCTCCGTGCATTTTGACAAGTTCCTTGCATATAGAAAGCCCCAATCCTGTGCCTTCATACAGCCGGGTGTCCTTTTTATCGATTTGAGCAAAAGGGGTAAATAACTTTTTCATCATGGCTTTGGGTATGCCGATACCCGTATCCGTAATCTCAATTTTTATGGAGAGCTCCCCCGTTGAGGAGAGAGGGGACTCCAGCTGGGCGTGCAGTGAGATGGCTCCTTTGCCGGTAAATTTTACTGCATTGGAAATCAGGTTATGGATGACCTGAGATATTCGGTTTTTGTCGGCTTTGATCCAGGCAGGAATCTTTGGGTCTGCATGGATGCTAAAGGCTACCTCTTTATGGCATAAGTTGCGAAAAAGTTTGTGCGCATTATCAAGCACCGATTGAAATTCGAAAGTGTTGTGTTTAAGGCTTACCTTCCCTGCTTCTATTTTGGAAAAGTCAAGTACCTGATTGATGATTTCCCTCAGGTTCTCACCAGAGCTTTTTAATATATTGATATACTCTTTTTGTTTTTGGTTGAGGGTTGTTTGCTCCAGGATATCAATTATTCCCACTACCCCTGTCAGAGGCGTGCGGATTTCATGACTCATATTGGCAAGGAAGTTTTGCTTAAACTTAACCGACTCCCTGGCTATTTCTGCCTGTTTTTTAAATTCTTCACTCTGAATGTGCAGGGTTCTGTTCTCTACGAGACCGATACCCCCTTCTACCTTTCCTGATTCATTGATAGCAGGAGAAAACAGCAGTCGCACCGGGGTGGTTTTATCTGCCGTTACACTTTTATAAATACCCTCGTAGGATGAGGGTTTGCCGCTCAATGCTTTGCTTACCGCCTTAATTATGTTTGGGTCAGGGAGCTTAAGCATGGGAAGTCCTAGAAGCATCTCTTTGGATGAACCTATGATAGAAACAAACTGCTGGTTGCAATCCGTTATTACGCCGTTTGCATCAAAATACAATACTCCTAAAGGAGATTTTTCAAAAATCAACCGGTATTTCTCTTCACTTTTTTTAATGGCCTCCTCATAGAGCTTTCGCTCGGTTATATCAATATGAGTTCCCACGGTAATGTTGGTAAGCTGGTTGTTTTTATCCCTCAGGGTTTGTCCTCTTGACCATATCCATCTCCATTGACCGTTTTTGTGACCCATCCTGAAATAGTTTTCATACATTTCTTCAGTATCTTTTTCGAGGTAGTCTGAAAAGATTTGAAGTGCAACATCTTTATCATCGGGATGGAGGAAGTCAGACCAGCTTTGAGCAAGGTTGGCGGGGTATTCTGATGGGTTATGCCCCAGCATTTTAAAATATTCCGGGCTGCACCACAGATGGTCTTTTACCCTGTCATACTCCCAGGCTCCTGTGTTGGAAAGGGCAATGATAGATTTGTAGCGCGCTTCGCTCTGGCGAAGTTCTGCTTCCAGTCTTTTTTGTTTTTCAATATTTCTTGTTACTCCCTGTATTCCGGTAATGTTTCCTTGTTCATCACGTAAAAAGGATGCATGCATGGCAACCCATATCCGTGTTTTTCCATCTGCTTTCAAATGTTGCAGTTCGATAACCCGTGTGCGGTTTTTGTCCACGCCGGGATCATTGTCCCTTGCAATTTCTTTTGATAGTTTCGCGGTGATTGCCTTGTAATTTTCTACGGTGTATCGATCTGTTGCTTTTTTAGCCAGATTCTCTTCCACCGTTTCCCCGGTAAGGTTTATGATGGAAGGACTGACATAAGTGGTTTTAAGGTTCAGGTCGGCGGTCCATACTACATCAGTTGTGTTTTCAGTGAGATTTCGGAACTTCTCTTCACTTTCTCTCAGGGACTTTTCTACATTAATTCTTTTCTGAATTTCCTCAGAGAGTTCATTGATAAGGGTTACCGATTCTTTACGGGCCTTTTCAAGATGGTTTACTGTTTTGGTTAATTCTTCCATCCTCTGATTGGCAACGCTTTCAAAGGAATCTCTCTCTGTTTTCAGATTTTTGTTCAGCTCCAGGTTCTCCAGAATCATGGCAAGCATCTGGATGGTATTGCCCAGGATTGATTTTTCCTCACGGGCCAGGGTTGGAGGCAGCTCGGCTTCCAGATACCCATAAACGGTTTCCGTAGTTTTGATGGTTATGATATCGGGTTTTTTACCTTCGGGACTTTCACAAAAATGAAACGTTGCAGGGTGGAATATTTCATTGATTTTTTCCAGAAATAGTTTTATAACCCTCTCCTTGCTGTGCAATTGAGACAGATTAAACATCAGCATAAACAGGTTGTATGTTTTATCCATGGGAAGAAAAAATCAATTCGGGGTTGGGGTATAGAGTGCGATTGCTCTGGTATTGCTGTAATCCCAATGATAACAATCATCCGGCAGCAATATTTGCTTTTCCGTTTTGCAAAATTAAACTAATTTCGTGACAGAAGAGAGCATCGGATTTTTGTTTAATGGAATTGTTGCTGTCAGACGCAATTACCGGAAGAATTGATTTGAATTATTGCTAAAAAAAGCACTATGTCCTACGAACCCATCAAGGCCCGTTTAAAACAGTTACAGGCAAAACTCAATAAAAACAACCATAAAGAATTAAAGCTGGAGCTTATTGAGATTCAGCGGCAGATCTCCTCTGTTGAACTGGTATCCATGCACAGGACTGAGCTTAAAGAGGCTATGGAGGGAGTTTTTGAAAGGATTAGAATGTTTGAGCAGGAAGAACAGGAGACTTTTGAGAAGCAAGCCCTTTATAATTTCTCTTTTCTTAAGGAAAAAATTTTAGAGGCTATTGATTTTACCCAGGAGCATCTCAATGATCATGATGCCATCTGGCAAAAACTGCTGGAAGTGCAACAACATTTTAAGGGAACCAAACTCCAGGCAGAACAGCGGGAACAACTCTACGACACAC
>SLPR01000412.1 GCA_007131895.1 Bacteroidales bacterium
CAATATTATCAGGATATTCTTAAGAAAGCGGAATTAAGAAACGACACCTTTCAATTGAAAACCAGTTTTGACGCTTATAATAGCCTTGGGGACCTTAGCTTATCCACAGACAATGAGCTCAAAGCCGCATACGGGCATTTAAATCAGGCAAGAATTTATGCTGAAAGGGAAAACAATCTGCACGCATTAAGCGAAATTTATTTCAAACTTTCCAGTGTCCTTGAAGAGAAAGGGGATTTGACAGAAAGTTTAGCCATGCTAAAAAAATATTATGACGTAAGTGACTCATTATTTTCATTGGAAAAAGATAAGCAATTAGGTGATATAAAGGAACGGCATGAAACGGATAGAATAGAACAGGATATTATTGCATTGAACCAGGAAAGTCTTTTTAAGGACGAACAAATAAGGGTTCAAAGAATACTAATTTGGGTGTTTGCCTTTGGCATAGCAATAATATCTTTTTTTGGCATTTTGCTTTATTTTCAAAATAAGAAGCAAACACAAACAAACATAGATCTGGTGCGAATAAATCTTGAGATTGTTGAACAGGAGAAATTGAATGTAAAGAGGATCAAAGAGATAGAGGAGTTAATCTCTTTTAAGAAAAGAGAATTAGAAAACAATGCGAATAACTTCTCACAAAGGTTATCTGCTTTATGCCTGGAAACCGAATTGATTCTGGAAGAAACCGATCAGAATGACTATAAAGAGGCCTGCGAGCAATTGGTTGATCATGGTCGAAAAATACTGCAGATTATTGCTCCTGATTTGACGCCGGAAAGCCCAAATTCACCAGATTATGAGCAAAAAAACAATCCTGAAGGATTGATGTTTATTGTTGACGATGAGCGTGAATTGGTCAGGAAAATAATAGATATTATGGAGAATACCAGGGAATGTCTTGAGTTTGGGTTTTCTCTGGAGCGACTTTCATCTCTTGTTGGATCCAGCAAAAGAGAGGTTTCGGCAATCATTAATAAAAAATTTGGAGTGGGTTTTAACAGCTTTGTAAATGAGTATCGAATCAAAGAGGCCCGCCAAATGCTATCCTCCACAGAATTTGAGAACTATACCATTGAAGCTATTGCAGGAGAAGTGGGATTTAAATCCAAGTCATCTTTTAACTCATATTTTAAAAAGCTGACAGGCCTGACACCTTCCTTTTTTCAGAAAACTGTTAAAATGGCAACTTTTAATGTCAGGGAATCTGATCTGTGAAATGAGCCGGGGATAATCCACTTTGAGCGCATTATCCCCGGCTTTTTTTTTATTGTAAAGTCATCTATATTTTAATAAGTTTCCTCACGATTGAAAAGTTTTGGGTGTCAATTCGCAGGAAATATACACCCGGCTTAAGATTGGGTATGTCCATTCGGATAAAATCCATTTCGTGGAGATAACGCTCATTATTCACCCTGAGCCCTGAATTGCCATACAATGAGACCGATACAGGGAAAACAGTTTCGGGTGGAAGCTCAATCATGAGATGGTCTGATACCGGGTTTGGATAAACTCTGACATCCAGGCCGTCCGCTTCCAGCGGAACAACATTAAGACAAGCATCGAAAGTAATGTGAATAGTGTCAGAAGCCATGCATCCTTCGTGGTTTGTTATTTCCACCCAAACTTCTGCCTCCATGCCAAACAGATCGGCAGTAACCGTTAAGGTTTGCTCAGATGAACCATCTGACCAAAGAATAGTGGCATGACCCTCCCCGGCATCCAGAATAATAGAATTATATTCACATATGGTTGTATCTTCACCCAGGTATACTTCCGGCTCTGGCAGGAAAAAAATCATAACAGAGTCACTCAATGAGCCTTTGTCTGATGATATGACCTCCAGTTTCAACATAGCATGACCATTGTAAAAATCATTTATTCCAGGATAATATATCGAAAAAAGACTGGTGGTGTCAGAAAAAACTCCATCACCATTACTGGTCCATATGGCCTGGTCGTAACCGGTAGCAAAACCATTCACTTCAACAGGGCCCTCTCCACAGGAAGATATGTCAAACCCTGCAATTACTGATGTTTGTATTTCCACTGGAAGTTGTATCATGTCAATCCAGCCGCAATCCTGTCCAATGGTTACTGTGGGGTCCTTACGGTATATCCAGCGGAAAGTTTGCAAACCGCTTTCTACCGGAAAACTCACCCTTTTCCAGTCCTGACTTCCCGACCACCTTTCAATCAGTTGATCGTCAATGTAAAATTCAAGCCAGTCCCGGTTGCTTTCGGATGATACTTTCCGGTAAAAGGAAATGCTATCATTGGTTAAAACATGATACTCCAGCAGCAACTCAGATTTTTCAGAATGGGTGATAGCACCGCTTCGGGCAGAATAGGTGCCGGATACGGATTCATTATCAACCAGGTACCAGTCGGCTTCTCCTGCAAACTGCCAATCAAAATTCTGGAAATCGGCCGATTCCCAGTTTTCTGCAATCAGTCCAATGCGGATTGGGAAGGTGCGATCCTTTCTGTAAGCCCCTGCAGTTAATTCAGTTTTCAACCCGGAAATCATACCGTCAGGTACATTAGGGTGAATGTCCATTTCAAATTCGAAAAACCTTGAAGCGCCAGGCCCGACAGGGTTTTTAGTTACAGTACTGTTGTGGAAATCAAAGAATGGCTCGGTACCACTTATAGAAAGCACGAGCTTATCCGAAGGGAGCTGTCCCTTGTTTTCAACCTCAATAATAACTGTTGCCGACCCACCGGGCACCAGGGGATCATTGGATTTGCCGCCATCAGGTTCCTGGATGGAAATGCTCTTAATCAGCAGGTTGGGCGCATGTGCTGTCTTGGCAAAATAGCGCTCCCATGAAGGGTGATGATGGTCTTCAGAGATCACCTCCAGGATAAAATAAAAGGGTTGCCCCCCGGGTATGGAATCAGAAACCTGCATTGAAAAAATATCCGTGAAGTCTCCTTCGAAGCCAGGGGGAATATTTCCAACGCTGGCAATACTGTCAATAAACTGAATGTAGGGTGAAGTGGATCTGATCCTAACCAATGCATCGGGATAGGTTTCTTCAGTAGTATTTACCAATGTTATGGGTATATTTATCAGCTCACCGGGGTTTATCATTCCGTTAGCATTTCCCTGGCTGTCGTCAATTTCAATAAAACTTACACCCAGGTAAGGTGTAGCAAGAACTGCTGCATGGGCATCGATCCTCCCGCTTCCGAAAGAATTACTTTTGGTGGCACTGAGCGGGAGTGCCGATTCTTCTAAAATCTGGCTGACTTCTGCCGGTGTAAGGTAAGGATTCTTTGAAAGGATCAGCGCCATAACTCCGGCGGCAGTCGGGGATGCCATTGATGTACCACTTTTGATAGTATACCCGTTGATGTCGTCGTGCGCAAGGCTCATGATTCCTGAGCCAGGGGCCACAATGTCAGGACGAATCAGGCCCATTTCCGGATC
>SLPR01000003.1 GCA_007131895.1 Bacteroidales bacterium
AGAAAAGGCATGTAAAAATGAGCTCGGCCTGGAAACAGAATCTTTCATTAAATATGGGTATTGGGAAAGCTCCAAACAAGGTTTGGTTGCTGGCGACAAACTACAACTTGCCCTGCGACAGCTTGAAAAATTCTATATCGAGCACAACAGAAGAGAATACGAGCTTTCTAAGCATATTTCTTTGAACATGCTTGATCCAATAGCCTTAATTCAACTTCGTGAAAAAGGTAATTGTGATTTTGAAATTCCCGAAGTGCTTTATGACATGGATCATCCCGGTCATTACTTTAGAAGAGTAAAATCTGTAAGCATTAGTCTCCCTTGCATTGCCGGACCGCATACGTCTGTAAGTGCGAAACTGTCATTGGTAAATAGTCGCTACCGGAAAAGCAAATCATTGAATCCCTCATATCCGGAAGATCAAGGATATCCGGAAGATCAAGGAAATGATGACCGATTTAAATATAATTTGGGTGCTGTGGAATCCATCGCGACCAGTCATGCTCAGAACGATGGCGGAGTCTTTGAACTTAACTTCAGAGATGAACGCTACCTGCCATTTGAGTATGCAGGCGCCATAAGCAGTTGGCGGCTGGAGCTGCCTGAGAAGGTCAGACAGTTTGATTACAATACCATTTCTGATGTTGTTGTGCATGTGAAGTATACGGCCAGAGAAGGTGGCTCAAGTTTAAAAGCCGCAGCAAACATCTCACTTATGGATCAGCTTAAAGCAATTAAACAAGGGCTTGATCAGGAAGGTTTGCATTTAGCAATTAATTTAAAGTACGACATGCCAAATCAGTGGCAAATGTTAAAACAAAAAGAGGAAGTTGAAATACTGCTGGATAAATCACGACTACCCTATATGATACAAGGTATTGAAAATGCCGAAATTGAGAGTGTTCTATTGTTGGCAAAAGTCAAAGGAAATCCTGCAAAAATCACAATTAATGTAGACAGCAATCCTATCGTTCTTTCAATAGTGCCCGAGTTAGGGATTTATCAAGGCTTGTATTCTGATATTGAATTAGGAACTGCATTTAAGATTTCTGTTGAAAATGATTTGTCAAAACTTGAGGAGTTAATTTTGGTTGTGAAGTGCAAGTTTTAAATCTTATTAATGCAGGGGGTTACACATGTTTTCAACAATGCCAATGCAAACAACCAATTGATTGAAGGGGTAGGCTTTTGTCAGATAACCGTTTGTGCAAAGAATGACTACTCGGGATAATCTAGTCTTTTATTATGCAGAAAAGTAATTGCCAAACAATACCACAAAGCAATTCTTCCCGAATAATAGGATGGGATTTTTCTAAATTGTATATTAGCACGCAGATTTAAGAAAGTTGTAAACGGGCTGTTAATTTCTTTAAAATTGAAAAACCCCCACGCCATCATCCTTGCCGCCGGCCTCAGCAGCCGTATGGGTGCCCCCAAGTGGAAACTTGCCATGCCTTCGGGCGAAACCTTCCTGGAATATATTGTCCGGAGCTACAGCAGGGCAGGAGTATCTCCTGTATTGGTGTTGAATGATCAGCAGGAGGGGTTGCTTTTTCAGGAAATACTGCCTGAAAACCTGCAGATCGCAGTAAACCCCCATCCCGAAAAGGGGAGGATGTATTCGCTGCAATGTGGCGTGGAAAAATTAGATTTTTTCGGCCCATGTTTTATTCACAACATCGACAATCCCTTTGTAAGCAGCTCCCTGATTCAAAAAATGACCGGAGCACTGGAGGGGCACGATTACCTGGTTCCTGTTTACAATGAAAAAGGGGGACACCCGTTGCTGATAAATGAGAGAGTGGCAGGTGAAGTGCTGAATTGCCCTGAACCTTTGCCGGTTTTACGCGACTTCCTTAAAAACTTCAACGGATACCGTATGGACTTTCCCGATGAGCGCATCCTGCTCAACATCAATACTCCACAGGCTTATCGCTCTTTTTTGTCTACTCCAGGGTGACGTAGTCTTTGGTCGTATCAATAAGCTCTGCACTGTCCTTGGCTTTTATACCATATCCGAACTTGATGGCCCACTGTTTGGTAAATTCTGCTCCAAACAAAATGATCATCGCCACATAAGAGGTCCATATCAGGATGAGTATAATAGATGCTGCTGCACCGTATAATGAGGCAGGATCAGCCATTTTGAAATACAAGCTCAATCCGAACTGACCCAGGGCAAAAAGCACCGAGGTGAGAAATGCACCTACCCATACCGAACGCCAGCGAATGATTGCGTCGGGCAATATCTTAAACATCAGGGCGAATAGCGTGGTAATTACAGTCAGGTTAAGTGCATAGTTGGACAACAAAAGAACCGAGGGTATCATGTTGGGCCAGAAGTGTGTCATCCAGTCACCCAGCAGCGAGATGATGGAGTTTAGCAGCAATGATATCAGCATCAGAAATCCCAGCGACAAGATCAGTCCGAAGGAAAACAGGCGATCTTTCAGGTACTTGAGAAATGCTTTTTTGGGTTTGGGTACTACTCCCCATATAAGGTTGAGCGACATTTGTAGTTGGTAGAAAATGGTAGTGGCACCAAAAATCAGAAAGCCAAAACCAATAAGAAACGTAGTGGTAGATGTTCCCGTTTCGGCCACATTTTGCACCATGCTGTCAACCATGCCGGCTACTTCGGGTCCCAGCATTTCCTCTACCTGTTCGTTCACATGCCGTGAAACGGCTTCTTCCCCCAGGAAGTAACCTGCAAGCATTACCATGATAAGAATAAGTGCCGGAAGCGAAAAGATGGAATAGTAGGCCAGGATGGCGCTTTGTCGCCATGGATTGGCCTTATCCCATCGGATGGCAGTTTTCTTGAGCACATCCAGAAAGTCAAGAAGTATGGTTTTTGTTCTTTTTGGACTCATAAGGGTCGGGTTAGATCAAACTCTGCACGAAACAGCAACTCCCCCTGGTGGTGCAACTCGTAGCTAAAAACTGTCATTTCTTCATTCATCTCCACGACCCATTCGCTTCCTGCACCCCGGGCGAGCAAATCAATGGTGTATTCATCTGCAGGAAAAACCTGACGATGTGCTGTGCCCCGCTCCGGATCGGCATATCCCCCATAGAGGGTAATTTCCTCAGGGGTGCCGTCTTCATGGCGATGGTCGTGACGGAATCGCAATTGCCCTTCTTCGTTGAGAAACATCCAGGTGCGCGAACGATCCTCGTTCAGATGGAAGGGCACTTGTATCACATTGGGCATGCAAATATCTACTGTCATAATCATTCTTTTGTCTTCCCAGCTTTCTCTCCCTTCCTGCATGTATACCTGCCTGCCTTCAAAGGTTTGGCCACATAAAGAATTGAGGTTGTCAAAAAATGCCTGGAAAGACTCATGCTCAAACTGAAAGATCTCCTGCAAGACTTCGTTGCTATGGTTTTCTTCTACTGAACCAGTTCGGGGGCCGCAGGATGCCAGAATGAATG
>SLPR01000335.1 GCA_007131895.1 Bacteroidales bacterium
GAACCATTGGGTGCCTTGGGGTTGTTGTGCAGTTTTTCGGCCAGCGGATTGGGCGGGGTTGTAATAATGGAAAATCCTGCAGTAAGTTCTCCGGTATCGGTATCGACTTTCTCCTGCCAGACACCCGCCACATAAAACAATCCTTCCACAGGCTTCAGGAAGTGCGGATAAACCTGTCCGCTGAAATGGAAGAACTCATAATACCCATCGAGGGGAATTACACAACGCTGGGAGAAAATTACCTCCCGGTGCACAAAAAAGACTTTCTCGCAGGTGGAGTTGATGAGTTCACGGGCATAGGATTTCCCGGACTTTTTGTCTGTATAGCTCCAATCGAGCCCCCATTGCATGTTTTGGAAATGCAACCCCTTTTCGGCATTGTACACCATAACAGAAAGCGTGGGTTTTGCCTTTCCGATGGCCACATAGTATTCCATAAAGCGCAAATCAGCTTGTCCCACGAATGTTTTATAAAACAATTGGGCAATTTCATCATCGGGATCCTTTTGCAGGCGTCGAAGCATTTCTTCCCGTACCTTTTTTGTTCCTACCCAGTAGCACATCTTTTTTTAGTTATGAGTGAAAAGTGATTAGTGATGAATTATTAGTGATTAGTTGAGTCCGCACCCTGCAACCAAAACCTACCATAAAAATACAAAAAAACCCGGCATTGCTGCCGGGTTAAAAAACCATCTTGTAAGTTGTTGGTTAACGGAAAAATGGTTCTTGTTTCTGCGATATGCAAACCATTATTGAATGGTATATCTCAATCCCATGTAAAACATCCTGCCCATAATGGGGCCCCAAATCATGGAAGCATCGAAGTTTTCACCAAAGGGTTCTGTGGATGCAATAATAGGATTTTTTTGTTTGTAGTTGGTTAAATTCTCACCACCCACATATACATCAAAGTTATTCCATCTGCGGGTAATCTGGCTATGAACTACCACGTGGGCAGGAGACTCCTCCGGCATGCGGAATTCCTGCGGCAGCATATCGGTGTTTGGGATGCGGCTTTTGCCATTAAACTGCCCGGTGAGGTCTACCTGCCAGTTGTTGTTGCGCGATGCCCATGAGCCCGACAGCATCCCTTTGTAGTTGTTCACAAAAGGCTTGCGAACCAGCTCCTCATTGATGGTAGTTTTTACATCAGTAACACGGTAGGCTGCAGTAATCTCAAAAAACAACAAGGGCTCAAACTTAAACTCCACCTGCGAATTGTTGGCATAAGATTTACCATCGAGGTTGTAAAACATGGCCATACCGTAATCGGTGTCCACATCCACAATCAATTGATTCACAAAATCGGTACGGTAATATTCTGCTGACAGTGAGGCATCTCTTCCAAAGAGAGAAAATGACTGCGTAAGGCTCGCACCGTAATTCCAGGCTTCTTCCATTCTTATATCCTCAACGAAAACCAGCTGCCTGTTACTTACCAGCAAACCGGTATTTTCTGCAATCATATTGGGGGCTCTGTATCCTTTACCGGCAGAGGCCCTCAATGTGGTAGTGGGGGTGAAGTTGGAACGCACATGCAAACGGGGCGTAAAGAAAGTGCCGTGTATATTGTGGAAGTCCGCTCTCATACCCAGGATACCTACGAAATCCTCGTTGTGCTGGAAGGTATACTGTGCAAAAACCCCCGGTACAGATTCTATCCGGTCAAAATTGTTTTCCTGATCTGTTGTGGTCAGGTTCTCTTTGTAATCATCGAGAATATAGCTGAATCCGGCATTGATTCTATGATCGGGATCTCCGGCAATGGAGTTTTCGTAAATAATATTGGCGTAAAGGGTATTTTGACGCCCAAGGTATTCAGTGAGCCCGTATTGTGAATCATGGTTATGATGGATGAAACTCAGCTGTGTTCCGATACTGCCGTCGGGCTGCCCGGGCAGGAAAAATCCGGTACGGGCAAAAGCTTCGTATCTGTCGGTATTTACACCAAAGCCATAATAGTTAGATGAACCCATCTCTGCTCCATTCTCGAAAAATGCCATCTGCCCTCCCCTGCGGTCTTCCTGCATTACGCGAAAACCAAACTGCGACTCCATTACACCGGGACGATCATAGCGATAACGGTTGACTACATTGTACTTGCGCATCAGAGGATGGTCCAGGAAAGAATCATGATTATGATCAAACTTGTTTTCCAATATCTCACCATGGGCCAGTATCATTGTTGACCATTGGTCGTTAAGCCTTACAGCAGCATTGATAGAGCTTTCCAGTCTTCCAAAATCATTTCCGTAAAAGTTGTAGTAAAACAGATCAGAAGATTCGGGCTTTTTAAGCTCCACATTGATCTGCCCGGTAATAGACTCATATCCGTTTACCACACTTCCGGCACCTTTGGAGATATGAATGGTCTCCATCCAGGGACCAGGAATAAAACCGAGTCCATAGGGCTGACCAAGACCACGTATGGTGGGAGTATTCTCGGTAAGAATCTGGCTGTAAATTCCTGCAAGCCCCAGCAACTGAATTTGCTGTGCACCAGATACGGCATCGGTAAAAGAAACATCTACCGAAGCATTGGTTTCAAAGGCCTCGGACAGGTTGCAGCATGCAGCGCGTTGTAGTTCCGTTTCGGTAATTACATTGGTAAGGATGGGCTCCATATGGGAAACATGGCTGCCGGAACGCCTCCCGGCTACAACCACCTCACCCAAATCGCGTGAAGATTCAAGAACTACCTCCAAATTTTCTTGTCCGGAGGCAATTATTAATGTATCTGCCTGAAAGCCCATATAGCTTACTACCAGTTTATGCGGCAACTTGTTGTGGTCGATTGCCAGTTGAAAGTTGCCGTTTTCATCTGTGGCTGTACCTGTTGTGGTGCCTTTCCAAAACACATTGGCACCCGCAAGCGCAATTTTTTGGTGGTGATTACCCTGGGGTTCATTGCCCAAAACACGTCCTTTCAAAACATGCTCATTAGCGGATGCTGCCAAGGCTAAATACAGCATTACAAAAAAGGGAAGTATTATTTTTTTGAAGTTCATCTTATTTACTTTAGAGTTTGACATATACAACATCGTCACACGCATCTATACATGAGATGCGTGATAAATTTTGCACATACTGAAACCGGTAAAAGGAGTCAGGATGCGCACCCAAAAGCAGTTAGCAGATTTTCAATTGGTGGGCAAATAACACAAACTCTTTGGCGACCTTCCTGGGAGGAGGATCAACAGTAGATGGGAAAAGATAATTTTCTCCACGGACATTGAAATAAATCGAAAAAAGTGCATGCGTAAAAACTTCAGCATCCACCAGCACCGGCTCCACCCTGGGCAACTGTCGCTCGTGGGCAACTTCGTAGTTATTCTTTACATACACTACTTCATTATTGCAACAGTTATCACAGGTATCCTCAGTATTTTCTTCTGAACAGCAGGAACCTTGCTCCTTCGCATTAACAGCACATGCA
>SLPR01000570.1 GCA_007131895.1 Bacteroidales bacterium
ATTGGAAATGAAATAGCGGCAGGGTTATTTGACACTGCGGATCCAATCGGAAAGACAATCAAAGTATTTGGGAGGAACCTTGAGGTAATAGGAGTATTCGAACGAGAGGGGGACGACACCTTTGGAAACAGTCATGATGAGCTGGTACTGGTTCCGCTCTCCTTTATCAGTTCTTTTATTGATGTAAGCAGCGACAGGTATAATCCGGCCATACTGGCTATGGGAAAAGAAAATTTCAGCAATGAAGAACTTATCGATGAGCTCAGAGGAGCTATGCGCTCCATAAGGCGCATCAAACCTGCCGCTGACGATAATTTTGCGCTGAATCAGACAAGCCTGCTCTCCAGGCAATTCGACGGAGTATTTGCCATTATTAAGCTTGCCGGATGGATAATCGGTGGATTTTCCATACTCGTGGGGGGCTTTGGCATTGCCAACATCATGTTCGTATCTGTGAAGGAACGAACCACCATAATTGGCATACAAAAAGCGCTGGGAGCCAAAAACTATTTTATTCTCATACAGTTTTTGTCGGAAGCTGTTTTGCTTAGTTTGATGGGGGGAGCCATAGGGCTTCTTTTGGTTTTTTCAGGCACCTGGCTGGCTTCCAATGTGTTCAATATGGACGTGATGCTTCAAATGAAAAACGTGCTACTGGGGGTGAATGTCTCAGTAATTATAGGCCTGGTTGCAGGATTTATCCCTGCATGGTCGGCTGCAAAGCTCAATCCGGTAGATGCAATCAGGGCCAATACATAAAATAAAATCACTTATTTAAATTTTAATACATATCCCGAAAGGAAAAAAATGGAACAGAAAAAAGTTATTCTTGTTATTATGGATGGCTGGGGCCAGGGAAAAGGTGATCAGTCAGATCTTATCTCAAAATCCAACGTACCCTTTACCCGCAGTCTCAATGACAAAGCTGCTTACAATACCATAAAAACCTCAGGAGAGGATGTAGGATTGCCAGAAGGACAGATGGGCAACTCCGAAGTAGGCCACCTCAATATTGGTGCAGGAAGAGTGGTATACCAGGACCTTGTAAAAATATCCAAAGCCATAAAAGACGGTAGTTTTCATAAAAATGAAGTACTGACAGAAGCTTTCAGCTACGCTAAAAAAGAAGGAAAGAAAGTACACCTTCTCGGACTGGTTTCTGACGGCGGAGTGCACTCTGCCATGGACCATCTGTTTGGTTTGTGTGATGTGGCCAAAGAACATGACTTCCAGGATCTATACATCCATGCATTTACCGATGGCAGAGATACCGACCCCAAAAGCGGGCTGAAATTTATCGGGCAGCTGGAGGATCATCTTAAAAATTCGGCAGGCACCATTGCCACCGTTTGTGGAAGATACTATGCCATGGACCGCGACAAACGCTGGGAACGTGTGAAGATTGCCTACGATATGCTGGTAAATGGTGAAGGAGAGCAGTTTGACAGTGCTTCAAAAGCCATTAAGGCATCTTATGATGAAAATGTAACCGATGAGTTTATCAAGCCCAAAGTAATTACTTACGGTAAGAATAAGCCTACAGCTACGATTGATGAGGGCGATGTGGTTATTTGTTTCAACTTCCGTACCGACCGCCTGAGGGAAATTACCGTTGTGCTGACCCAAAAAGACATGCCTGAGCACAACATGAAAACCATGCCCCTGCATTACCTCACCATGGCCAAATATGACGAATCCTTTAAAAATGTCAAAATCATTTACGACAAGGATGACCTGAAGAACACCATGGGCGAGATTCTGGCAAACCATGGAAAAACCCAGCTTCGCATTGCAGAAACCGAGAAATATCCCCATGTAACATTTTTCTTTAGCGGTGGGCGCGAAACGGTATTCAAGGGAGAGGAACGCCTGATGGTCTCTTCGCCCAAGGTGGCTACTTACGACCTGCAGCCCGAGATGAGTGCTCCCGAAGTAAAAGACATGGTAGTTGCCGAAATCAAAAAACAAAAGTTTGACTTTATCTGCCTCAACTTTGCCAATGCTGACATGGTAGGGCACACGGGCGTTGCTGAAGCCATTCAGAAAGCAGTGAAAACGGTTGATGCCTGCGTGAAGGAAGTAACCGAAACGGCTGTTGAAAACGGTTATACAGTGCTGATTACATCCGACCACGGCAATGCAGACTTTGCATTCAACGAAGATGGATCGCCCAACACAGCCCATACTACCAATCCCGTCCCCCTGTGGTTGCTTGACAAAGATTACAAGAAACTCAAAGATGGCGGAAGGCTGGCAGACCTGGCACCCACCATTCTGCACATCATGGGACTAAAAGCTCCTGAAGAGATGAAAGGAACTATCCTGGTAGAATAAACCAGTAATTTTTGCATAATGAAAAAAGGTCGCTCTCCAGCGACCTTTTTTTGGATTAACAAATCCCTTATTCTTTGAGTCTTTCTACCAGTCGCTTCATCATAGGAAGCATGGTTTTGGGGTTGGTGCTGGTGAGCAGGTTGCCGTCTTCTACCCAGTCTTTACCTTCATAGATGGCACCTGCATTGAGCAGGTCATCTTTGATGGCCATAAAACCGGTTACATTGCGACCTTTGACTATACCGGCAGAAATCATCAGCCATGGGCCATGGCAAATGGAGGCAATCAGCTTGCCAGCATCATCGTGCTTTTTTACAAAATTGACTATTCCCTCATCCCTGCGCCACATATCCGGAGCATATCCACCGGGAATGATCACTGCATCAAACACTTCATTTTTCACCTCTGCAAAACTTTTGTCAGGCATAAAACTCTGGCCTCCCTTTCCCTGATACACTTTTTTTTCCGGTGCAACAGAAACAACATCAAAACCTTCTTCCTTCAACCTCAGATAGGGATATTGAAATTCAGAATCTTCGACCATCTTCTCCAAAAAAACGATTACTTTTTTCATGTGTTTATATTTTAAGGTTTTTATTTCCTGATTTGAACCATCATAAAAATGCGTGTAATCTATACAACAGCTTATCTTCCTAAATTGTTGAATTTTGACTTTCACAAATCCAATGTGGTCTTTCAGTTTTCGGCAATCATCATTCATTGAATCTTTTCTGGTATATTTCCAAAAATCAAATTACTTTTATGCGCCCATTCCGCAAAGGTTTTCGGGAAAACAATATTAGAAAAAAAGGAAATTTACTTAAAAAATGTAATGTATGCTGGACATTCAAAAAAGACTTTCCAATAGTTTTTATGCCATGCTCGCCCTGCCCGCCACGGCAATGGGATTTGCACTGGCAGTGCAAATTGCGGCTCTGAGCTGGATACTAAGAACCGAATTTGGTTTTGAAATATTTGAAATAGGTATTGTATGGGCTACCGGACCCATTGCGGGTATTTTTGGCCAGGTGATCATTGGGGTAATAAGTGATAATGTCTGGGTTTGGAATGGCCGAAGAAGACCTTTTATTTTATTTGGAGGTACACTGGCGGCCCTCATGCTCCTGAGTCTTCCCAATATTGGTCTTATTTCCAGCTTCTTTGGAATTACCAACATTCTGGTTGTGGCTGTACTGGTTTCTCTCACACTTGATCTTTCCATCAACGTGAGCTTCAACCCCACGCGGTCTATTATAGCAGATGTAACTCCCGAAGGGCGTCCACGCACAAAAGGATATACATGGATGCAAACAGTATCTGGTTTTTTTGGTGTTCTTGCCTATGTAGTTAGTGCCACTTTGGGCAATTACACGCTGCTTTACGGCGGGGCTGTTCTGGTTATAATTTTTTCTATCATCCCTACCCTGTTAATAAAAGAGCCACGGTATATTACCGGCAAAGATGAAGGCCCACTGGGAAGACTCGACCCACTATTGGCCGGAACCATATCTATCCTCATTCCTGGTTCAGGGCATTGGTATGCCAAAGACCTGAAAAAAGGGTTCCTTTTGCTACTCATCACAGCAGCCCTTTACACCGCAGCTGTTTTACTTATGGGAAATATTGTCCCGTCTGTATTGCTTTTTGTTGCAGCAGCTTCGGTGCATATATATACCATTGTGGATGCTTTCAATCATGTGGGACGAACCAACCGCAAAAACAAGGAACTGGCAGCTATTCTTGACAATGACAAAACGGAATGGGGGCAGTTATTCAGATTGTATTTCGCCCATGGCTTTTCCTGGTTGGGAGTGCAGGCTATGTTTGTGTATATCATTTTCTTTCTCGAAGATCAGCTGGTACCCCTTGGATTTGAGAATACCGAAGTAATGATAGGAGTATCATTTGCTGTACTCAATACGGTTGGATTTTTACTCCCCGCCCTGGTATTTGAACCCCTTTCTGCGAGAATCGGACGTGTGAAAATTCATACCATTGCCATTGCTATAATGGCCATTTCCTATTTTGCCATGGGCTTTATGGTAAAAACCCCCACAACCCTTTATGTATTAATGGCCTTTGCTGGAGTTGGCTGGGGAGCTATTGTCAGCCTTCCTTTTGCCATCATGTCTGAAAACGTTGACCGCAACCGTATGGGCTTCTTTATGGGAGTATTTAATCTCTCAGTAGTGATACCTCATCTGGTTGTAAGCTTTGTCTTCAGTCTCATCATTATGCAATTTAAAAGCCAGAACCTTATATTTATTTTATGCGGAGTTATGTTAGCCATATCTGCTATATTCTGGTTGTTTGTCAAAGAGAAACAAGTGGGAGAGCTTGACCTGAGAATACCCAAATCTGACTCATAATCAGCAATTGATAAATAATTTTTCTTTGTCTACATTTGCATAAAATGTAGTTATCATTGATAACAGGCCAGGAAGACCATTCTCCGGCGATATTATTTAATACAAGTTGAGAAATATACTGGATGCTTAAACCCTTGAATTATGGAACCTGGAAACGGAGAAGAGCTTGTATTGGGAGGCAAGGAATATAAAACCATAGAGCTTAACAACCAAATATGGATGGCAGAAAACCTGTCATTGCTGGTAAAGGACAGCTGGTTTTATAATGATAATGCACTGTATGGAGCCACTTTTGGCAGGCTTTACACCTGGCAGGCAGCCATTGAGGCCTGCCCTGAGGGATGGAGGTTGCCAACACTCGAAGACTGGAGCGAAATGCTACAGGCACTGGGTGGAGAAGAAAAGGCTTGCCCGGCCCTGAAACCGGGAGGTACAACTGGTTTTAATGCATTGTTTGCAGGTTACAGAACCTTGAAAGGTGATTTTTTGAGCATTGAAAGAGCAGCAGATTTCTGGACTTCCACCGAAGCCGGAGATTCCAATGCCTGGTTATTCTATATCATATTCAAGAAAGAAAAGGTTTTTCGCATCATTGATGACAAGAGATGCGGTTTTTCAGTAAGATATATCAAAGAATGATTTGTTTGCGACTGGGAAAAAAGAAAAATTGGCTGTATATTCAAGGTTTTTCTTAGGTCAAATCCAATGGGAGTATGCAACTGATTCCTTAAGGGTTGTTTTTACAAAATATCATAATCCATGCAGGTAGGATGTAATTTACCTGCTTTTTTAACGACCAACAATTCAGTAAATCAAGGCACGGTGCAAGAAAACGATTTTATCCGTACCATAGAGTTACACAGGGGCATCATTTTCAAGGTGTGCAAAATGTATTGCCCCCAGGAGGATGATTGTCAGGATCTGTATCAGGACATCGTGGCCCAGCTTTGGAAGGCATGGGGGGGATTCAGGGGAGATGCAAAAATCAGTACATGGATTTACCGTATAGCACTTAATACGGCCATTTCAGGTTTCAGGAAGCAAAAGCGCAACCCCCTCAACAATTCAGTGGACACCCAGGATGTGGAACTGGCGCAGGAGGACGGGAGAAAAAAGAAAGAAGATCTTGAATTGCTGCACCTGGCAATTGGCATGTTGTCAGAGGTGGAGAAAGCAATGGTGATGCTTTACCTGGAAGATGTATCTTATGAAGAGATCTCCTCCATCATGGGTATCACCCAAAACAATGTGAGAGTAAAAATGCTTCGCATAAGGGAAAAACTAAAAAACATAATGACAAATCCTTGAGTTTACTATGGATGAACTAAATGAACTTAAGAAAATGTGGGACAGCTCTTTTGAAGGGCAAAACAGCGGCATGGACCAAAAAACACTGCTCAAAATCATGCAGAGCAAGTCATCCGGCCCCGTTGACAAGCTGAAAAAGAGCCTGTACCTGGAAATAGGCACCATTTTGCTGGTGTTGCCTTTCCTTGTATACATTATGTTTGTTCTGCCACAATCCTATTTTGTCCTCAATACACTGGCGTTAATTATCCTGTTTGTCATAGTCCTTGTTTATTACTTCGTAAACCTGAGAAAAATCACCCGACTTTGGAACCAGAGCCAGCAAAACCTTCGACAATCGCTTGAAAGCACTCTTGTAGTGCTGCGTTTTTTTCGGAAAACCTACTATTATATCAACATTGCGCTGTTTCCACTAGGCATTTATTTTGGCTACATTATTGGGTTCGGGCTGGGTTCGGGAGGAAAAAAAGTTTCCTCGCTGCTGTTTTTCCAGACACTCCCATTGTACCTGAATATACTACTATATATCGCCATTGCTGCTGCTGCATTTGGCTTGTTTCTGTTGTTCCTGCATTTTTACGTAAAAAAACTTTATGATGTCCACATCAAAAAGCTGGAAATCAATTATGCAGAGTTAACCGAAAACGAAAATACCCAAACAACCTAAAATTTCAAATGTTACTTTTGCAGTGATAACTAAAAAACAAGCACCTGTAACATTGCTGTCACACCTATGATTCTCCTATGTTTTTAAAGCTTATATCTCATTCGTACAAAATGTTCCGACGTTCGGAACTATTTGAAAAAAGCTTATTTGTAATAATTCTTATTTCCATTTTTGCTTTCTTTATTTTTTCCCAGCTGCAACTTGCCGGACGGATGCTCCCCACATTGCTTCAGGAACATTTCCCACAAAAAGCACCAGCAGAATGGGTCTATGGATTGCTGATTCCCATTTTGGTCGTGGATTTCCTGGTGCGGTTTTTCTTCCAGCCTTTGCCTGCCCAGCACGTAAGGCCCTACCTGCATCTTCCCATAAAAGCGCGGGTGCTCTCACTCTACCGCATGTTCCGCTCATGGTTGCATCCCATCAATTTATACCTGCCCGTGTTTTTCTATTATTTTATCAGGATGACCATCAATCCTGAAACAAGCAGCCAGGGTTCGGGTTTGATTGGAATAATTCTTTTTGTGGCCATTAACCAGGGGTTACTGATGTGGACAAAAGCCTACACTGGCAACAAACTTAACGTTATCTTACCTGTAACCCTTATTCTTGTCGGTTTTGTCCTGGCCTGGAATTTTTACCAGGAAGCATTGATGCAGTTTTCTCTTGACTTGTTCCTGGGATTTGTTTATAACGACATACAAGCCTTTGCGCCCGTGGTTGCCCTGGTGCTGCTGCTCCATTTTATGGCCTACCGGCAAATGAAAAGAGGTTTTTACCAGGTGTTTGAAAACAGCGCCCCATTAAAGGCTGTTAGCTCGGGCAGTTTGCCCGAAAGGCTGCTGGCGTCTGTTCCAATTTATGGTCAGCTTTGGCTGCTGGAGTGGCAGCTGGCATCACGAAGCAAAAGGAGTCAATTCAACTTTTTCGGCATGATCCCTATGGCCATTGCCTTCTCCTTGTTTTTAGTGCTGTGGGGTGGAGCGCAACCCGAAACATACATTGTAATAATCTTAATGATTGCAGGCAGCTATGGTGGATTTCATCTGCAACACGCTTTTTCATGGGAAAGTCACTTTTTTGATTTCCTTGCAACCCGCAATATTAAAATGAAAACTTTTATAAAGGCCAAGTTTTATTTTTACCTCACCTATGCAGCCTTGCAACTTGTGGTCATCTCTCCTTTCCTGTTGTGGCGCAACATAGAGTTGGCCTTTCTGTTTGCCGGGATGTTTTTCTATGCAACCGGCTTTGGATTTTTCTTTTACCTGCGCACCGGTGTAGGCAACTCCACGCGGCTGGATGCCAACGGTAAAAGTTCGTTTAACATGGAAGGTGTTACGGGCATTAAATTCATGCAGGTGATGGTGCTTTTTCTTTCCGTCCTTCCCTTTATTATCATCGGATATTTTCTGCCGCTTCAACATGGAACCGCACTTCTGCTGGGGCTGACCGGCCTTTTATTTATTCTTACCCACAACTGGTGGATCAACGGAATTGCGCGCAAATTTGAAAACAGAAAATACGTCAAACTCAATTTATACCGTCAAAAATAAACCCCGTTATGCATATCAGAATAGACCAGCTTACCAAAGAATACAATGGAAATCTCGCTCTTGACATTCCCTCCCTGGAAATCAAAAAGGGAGAGCTTTTGGGTATTGTGGGCAACAACGGTGCAGGAAAAACAACCCTGCTGCGACTGATGCTTGACCTGATTGGAGCCACCCAGGGGCATATTGAGATTGATGGAGAAAACGTAAGTAAAAGTGATGGGTGGAAAAAGCAGACCGGAAGTTTCCTGGATGAGGGTTTTCTTATCGGGTTTCTTACTCCCGAGGAGTATTTCAGGTTTAATGCCGAAACCTATGGACTAAGCCCCGAAGAAACAGATCAAAGACTACAGGAATACTCTCGTTTTATGAGTGATGAAATCATGGAGACAGGCAAATATATCAGACAATTGTCCACAGGCAACAAGCAAAAGGTGGGTATCATAGCAGCCATGATGGTCAACCCTCCCCTTTTGCTGCTCGATGAACCCTTTAACTTTCTCGACCCCAGCTCACAAATTCTGATTAAAAATCTTTTGCGTGAGAAAAACCGCCAGACCGGCAATACCATGCTTGTTTCCAGTCACAACATTAACCACCTGGCCGATATCTGCACAAGGGTGATTTTGCTCGAAAAAGGGGTAATTATCAAAGACATCATCAACACAGAGGAAAGGAAAATGGAGGAAATAGACGCTTATTTCTCCAGCAGGGCCTGAATTTTTTCCGGGTAGCAAAAAGTTAATTGCCCATAGCATTTTTTAAACGTGTAAATGTATCTTTGTGCTTTTATTGTCTCTTTGTAAAATAAAGCAGGAGAATATTCGTATTAACTTTTACAACTTTACAACGTTAGCTGAACTATATCCCATTTTATATGATACGCCCCTTTATCAGGATCATTTTTGCAGCCGTATTGCTGTTTTCAGGACTGCTTCAGGCTCAGACAATGCATTTCCCCATCAACATTTACGACGGCCAGGACATTGAAACCTGCACAGGAACCTTTTCAGACAGTGGCGGCGACACACTCACCTACTATGGCAACAACGAAAGCTATTCCATAACTTTTACGGCACAAAATGACTCTGAAGGCCCCTCTTATATCAAACTCGGCTTCGTGTTTTTTGAGTTGGGTCAGAATGATTTCCTTTACATTCATGATGGCGAAGATGAAAATGCAGAGCTGATTGCTACCGGCAGCGGTATGAATCTGCGGGGAGAAGAAGTCTGGTCAACAGGCTCATCACTGCACGTGCGATTCATATCTTCAGAAACAGATACTGCCAGGGGCTGGTGGGCCGACATTGCCTGTTTTGAATTGTGCGATGCCTTTTATGCCGACATTACCACCGACCAGGGTACTTTCGACTTTTGCCCAGAAGCACAAACTGTTAATTTTTCGGCCTCTGCAGATTATTATGGTGGAGATCCTGAAGGATCTTTAGAAAACATTACTTACCAATGGAATTTTGACGGAATCCTTAAAGAAGATGCCCAGGTTTCTCACGATTATGAAAATCCGGGCGCCTACCCTTTCCGGCTCATCATAGAAGACCCGCAAAACGGTTGTATTATTGACACTATCATTACCGTAAGACTGGCTACTTTTCCCAACTTCAACAATACCATTGCGACTGCCGATACGGTTTGCTCGGGAGAAATTTTCAGCCTTGTGGGCAATGTGAATACCATTTCCTGGACAGGTTTCCCTACCGTGGTGGATACGGTTGCGTTTGTGGGTGTAAACGAAATATTTGTTTCCAGCCTTGATTTTGATGTTTTTCCTGAAGAGCAACAGATTGTATTTCAGGATGATTTCGACCGGATATGCATCAACATAGAGCACGAAGACTTCGGACACCTGATTTTTGAATTGCAATGCCCCAATGGTTCATCCGTTGTATTGCACGATATCGGCCCCGGAGGGGCGCACCTTGGAGAGCCTGTTGTTTTGCTCTACAATGAAACACCCGGTGATATACCCGGAGTAGGTTATGAATACTGTTTCACCACTTCCCCCCAGTATGGTCTGATGAATGAAACCTCCTTCCAGTTTCACAACTATACTGACCAGGCAGGCGACCTGTATTTCAATCAGCCCTACCTTCCCCAGGGGAGCTATACTCCTGCAGAGTCATTCCAGAACCTTATTGGCTGTCCGCTCAACGGAGAATGGACTGTTAAAGTGGAAGATGTGGTTACAGGTACTTCTGGCCATGTGATGGGCTGGAGTATGTTTTTCAATGAAGACTTTTATCCCGATTCTCTGATTTTTACTCCTGAGATTGTGGAAGAAAAATGGTTTGACCAAAACGGCAATGAGCTGGGTAATAACCCTGTATCCACAAGCGTAGAGACTCAAGTATTAGAACATTTTGAATTTACCTTCAGGGCAACCGACAATTTTGGCTGCCAGTGGGATACTACCCTTGTAATTACCGTTCAGCCGCTGCCCAAAGCTGAAATTGTTTCGGAGTTCGAAATTCCTGTTTGTGAAGGAGACTCAACCGTCCTTACCGTCGTGCCGAATTTGATTGGTGATGAGATTCACTGGCTTTACCAGTGGATGCTGGAAGGAGAAGATCTGGAGGGTCGTATTTATGACACCATAATGGCCAAACAGGTAGCCACATATATGGTACGGGTAACAGATACCCTAACAGGATGCTTTGACTTTTTCGACCTGGCAGTCACAGATCAAAACTGCGATCTGAACGTTCCTAATGTTTTCACTCCCAACAACGACGGAATCAATGATGTATTTGAAATAGAAAACCTGGAACATTATCCCGGCAGTGTTATGGTTATCTACAACCGTCATGGGAAAAAGGTGTTTGAACACAACGACTACTATCTTAACTGGTGGGATGGTTCCAATCAGCCGGAGGGAACTTATTATTATGTTCTTACCTATAAAAGGCAGGGAGTACGAAAACAAACACAGGGAGTCATAACTATTATTCGTTAAATCTCCACTTCTATCACACTAGCTTTTAAGCAAATCCATTGTCTTATTGATGAGTAATAAAATTTATTACTTAATCCTTTGCTGGTATGCCTGAATGATTTATTTTTGGGCCTTCTAAACATAAACCAATCTATTGACTTTCAATAAAAAAATTATGAGCGAAAAGGACAAATCTAAGAATGATGGTGTTTTTAAAAAAATACTGGACAAGGTAGAGGTTGTTGGAAACAAGCTGCCACAACCGGTTACTTTGTTTGCCATTTTGATGGGGGTAGTGCTACTGCTGTCATGGATATTTGGAGGAATCAGTGTACTGAAGCCCGGAACCGGAGGTGAAACAGATGTAGCTGCTGAATTTATTGTTGTTGAAAACCTTTTAACCAAAGGTGGTATTCAGAGAATTTTCACAAGCATGGTAAACGTTTTTGCCACATTCCCACCCCTGGGTCTTGTGCTTGTAGTAATGTTGGGTATTGGAGTTGCAGAGCATACCGGCATGATTGCCGTTGCTTTGAGATTGTTTGTTTCTAAAATTCCTAAATATCTTATCACTTTTTCAATTGTTGTGGCAGGTATGATAAGCTCTGTAGCTGCTGATGCAGGCTATGTGGTGCTCATACCCATGGGTGCAGCTCTGTTTATGGGAATGGGGCGTCATCCCCTTGCCGGCATTGCAGCGGCATTTGCCGGGGTATCTGGTGGATTTGGAGCCAACTTCCTCCCCACCGGTCTCGACCCGATGATTGCTGCCTTTACCGAGCCTGCCGCCCAGATTATCGACGCTGCTTATACAGTTAACCCACTTTCCAACTGGTACCTCATGGCTGCCTCTGTGCCTCTGGTAGGTATTGCCGGCACCTGGGTTACGGAAAAAATTGTTGTTCCCCGCCTAGGCGATTACCGCCCTGACGGTGAACTACTGGCCCCTGAAACCAACGATGTGACCCCAAGAGAAAAGAAAGCGCTCAAGTGGTCTTTCTTTGCCGTATTCATTGTACTGGTTCTGGTAGCTATCGCAATTGTTCCTTCAGAAGGTCTGCTGCGTGGTGAACTTGACCCAAACACAGGAAGCAACAGCTTCAGACCCTTTTACGACTCTCTTGTACCCATCATGTTTCTGATTTTCTTTATTGCGGGTCTGGTGTATGGTATAGCTTCCAAAACCATCAAGAGCGACAAAGATGTATCCGACATGACAGCCAAGTCAATGTCAACCATGGGTCTTTACATTGTAATTGCATTTGTTGCTGCTCAGTTTGTGGCTTACTTCAACTGGTCCAACCTGGGAAGTGTACTTGCCGTAAAAGGTTCTGACGGTCTCAATGCCATAGGATTTACCGGTATTCCATTGCTGGTTGCATTCATTCTTATTGCATCACTGGTGAACCTTATCATGGGCAGTGCATCCGCAAAATGGGCGTTGTTAGCTCCCATCTTTGTTCCCATGCTTATGCTTATGGGGTATTCTCCTGAAGTTACCCAGGCGGCTTACCGTATTGGCGACTCATACTCCAATATCCTTACTCCATTGCTCCCCTACTTCCCGCTGGTAATCGTTTTTGCCCAGAAGTACGATAAAACTGCCGGTATCGGAACGCTCATATCAATGATGCTTCCTTACGCCGTGGCATTTATGATAGCAAGGATCCCCATGTTTATAATCTGGATTTGGCTGGGACTTCCCCTGGGTATCGAAGGTCCCATCTATTATGATGCTGACGCTGCAACTTCTGAAGTGATGGAAGCAAAGCAAATCTCAACAGATGATTTGCTTGCCGAAAACACTTTGCTATTAGATAATTTCACTAAATAACAAT
>SLPR01000447.1 GCA_007131895.1 Bacteroidales bacterium
CTGAGTTTGATGCAAAGCACCCTGGTGTGCGGTCTTATATTACCTACGATGAGCCCTATTACAAATTGCGTGTGGGTGATTTTCGCAGCAGGCTGGAAGCCCAGCAATTCCTGAAAAGAATTTCATCTGACTATATCTATGCAATTGTAGTTGTGGACAGAATTAATCTTCCCAGATTGAGGATTGATGACGAGCAAACAACCGGAGAGTCAGTCCCCTCTGCAGAATAATACATCGCCCGCAGACCCACCGGAGTGATATAACAAAATAAAAAAAGCTGCCTGTTGCAACAACAGGCAGCTTTTTTGCCGGAAAGAGAAAACGATTTAATTCTTATCTATAGCATTCAGGTCTTCAAATGCACCTTTCAATCTTTCTTTCATAGCTTCTTCCGACTTTCTGAGCCATGCTCTCGGGTCATAGAATTTTTTGTTGGGTTTGTCAGCCCCTTCCGGGTTGCCAATCTGGCCTTGCAGGAAGCCTTCGTTCTTCTTATAATAGTTTAAAATTCCCTCCCAGAAAGCCCACTGCGTATCGGTATCAATATTCATTTTTATCACACCGTAAGAAATAGCTTCTCTGATTTCTTCTCTTGACGAACCGCTGCCTCCGTGGAAAACAAAATTCACAGGTTTGGGAGCCGTGCCAAAATTCTGCTCGATATAATTTTGTGATTTGATGAGGATCTTAGGTTCCAGTCTTACATTTCCTGGCTTATATACCCCGTGAACATTTCCAAAGGAAGCAGCAATGGTAAATTTATCTGAAACTTTGTTGAGTGCTTCATACATTTGTGCCACTTCTTCGGGCTGGGTGTAAAGTTTGGAGCTGTCAATATCGGTATTATCCACCCCGTCTTCTTCTCCACCGGTTACTCCCAGTTCAATTTCCAGGGTCATTCCGATTTTGCTCATTCTCTCATGGTATTTCACGCAAATGTCAATATTTTCTTCCAGGGGCTCTTCCGAGAGGTCAAGCATATGAGAACTGAAAAGCGGCTTTCCAAATTTTTCAAAATGCTCCTCTGATGCCTCCAGCAAGCCATCAATCCAGGGAAGAAGTTTTTTTGCAGCATGGTCGGTGTGCAGAATAACCCTTACGCCGTATAACTCTGCCATCATTGCCACATGTTTTGCACCCGAAATAGCTCCCGCGATAGCTGCTTTCTGATTTTCATTGGGAAGACTCTTTCCTGCATAAAAATGAGCACCACCGTTGGAGAATTGAATTATCACCGGTGAGTTGACCTCCCTGGCTGTTTCCAGCACAGAGTTGATAGTATTGGTTCCGGTTACATTTACAGCCGGTAAAGCAAATTGATGCTCTCTGGCTATTTTCAGTAATTCCTGAACCTGATCTCCGGTAACAACTCCCGGTTGAATGTTTTTCATTAAGTTAGCTGCCATTGTTATCGTTTTAAGATTTATAATTAAACATACTATTGAGGTTTTTCATGCCTTTTTTCCGTGGTTCAAAATTACAAAAATTGAGGCAGATAAACATTACATAGTCAAAATTGATTGAATTCCTTTTCATTTCCAACAGGTTGTATCCAAACCGGCGCAATGAGTAAAGAGGCTAAAGTCAGTCCTTCACCCTTTCATGGGGTGGTGGTGTTCGTTTTTTTGAGAATACGAACAAACGTTTTTTGAATAATTATTGCTAACTTGCAGTGCGAAACGAAAATATACACTTAAGAAAACAAGGGGTTCCTTTACTGGTATGGCGAAGGTTTTAATTGTTGATGACGACGTAAATTTTTGCGTTATTTTAAAATCCTATCTGGGAAGAAAAGGGTATGAGGCTGATGAAGCTCATACCTGCAATGATGCTTTGCGTCTGTTGCAAAAGGGTGTGTATGATGTGGTATTGACTGATTTTCGTTTGCCCGACAAAAATGGACTGGAGCTGCTTAAAGAGATAAAGGATAACAAGTCAGATGCTGTTGTTATTCTGATGACTGCCTATGCTGATATCAGAATGGCCGTTAAAGCCATAAAATTAGGAGCATTCGAATATGTTACCAAGCCGGTTAATCCGGAAGAGATTCTTATGTATATGAAGAAGGGGATGGGCAGGCAACCCTCCCTGGAAACCCCGGGGCACGCTGAAAGGGCGGTTGTCAACAGCAAAGGTAATTTGGAATATGTATATGCCTCGAGCAAGGAGTCAAGGGCTATACATGATTACATAGCACTTGTTTCGCCAACAGATATGTCTGTGATTATCCAGGGTGAAAGTGGAACAGGGAAAGAATATATTGCACGGAAAATTCATGAACAAAGCAAAAGAAAGTCTCATCCCTTTGTAGCTATTGACTGTGGTTCACTTTCAAAAGAGCTGGCAGGGAGCGAGTTTTTCGGCCATATAAAGGGTTCTTTCACCGGAGCTCTGAATGATAAGACCGGGCAGTTTGAGGCCGCCAACAGAGGCACCCTGTTTCTGGATGAAATAGGGAACCTTCCTTATGAGGTACAGATAAAACTCTTGCGTGCCATTCAAGAAAGGAAAATCAGGAAAATAGGAAGCAATAAAGATATCTCCATAGATGTGCGCCTTATCACTGCCACCAATGAAGACCTGCGTGAAGCGGTAAGGAGAGGGGTTTTCAGGGAAGACCTGTATCATCGCCTCAATGAATTCTCAGTGCATGTGCCACCTCTGAGAGAACGCAAAGAAGATATTACTGTTTTTATCAACTTCTTCCTTGAAAAAGCCAACCAGGAGCTTGGTAAAAGAATTGAAAATATCCCCGGACATATCATGGACTCATTTTGGGCATACCCCTGGCCAGGCAACATTCGTGAGGTGAAAAATGTTGTCAGAAGAGCTGTTCTCCTTTCTAAAGGAATTGAACTCAGTATAAGGTCATTGCCCGAGGAGATTCCGCTTTACATGAATAAAAAAGAAACGATAACAGAATCTCCTGGAAATGATCTGAAGAGCCAGACAGAGAAAACAGAAAAGGAGTTGATCATTTCAACCTTGCAAAAGGCGAAATTCAATAAGTCAAGGGCGGCCAAAATTCTCAATATCGACAGAAAAACGCTCTACAATAAAATTAAACTTTATGGAATATCCGGAAGTTGATTGAGGAAAGTGGGGAATTGTCCTTTTTCTGTGTATATAATCCCATTATTCCCCACTTTTTTGTGTAAAAAGTCTACACTTTTTCTGCCGATGGGTAGATTGGCATATGCTTCACCAAAAACTTTTAAGTGTAAAATATTTATAATCAGTTATTTGAGTATTTAAGGGGTCAGATAGGGTTCTTTGGCACGTTTTTTACATTACTTAAAGTGAATTTATGATTCAATAAGGATTTCCCCCTAATTACATAAATTTCCCTTTTGTTTTCCTATGCCGGCAGTTCCCCGCTGCCGGCTTCCTCTTTTTTAGGGGGTCATGTTTTCCAAATCCTCAGGCAAAACTGA
>SLPR01000462.1 GCA_007131895.1 Bacteroidales bacterium
ATTACCGACTTTGTTAACAATCACAAGGATTTCTTTCAAACACTTCAACCCTCCTTTTTTGAATTAACCATAGCCATGACCTTCGACTATTTTGCGAGGGAAAAGGTGGATATTGCCATTATTGAAACCGGCCTGGGCGGCAGGCTTGATTCTACCAATATTATCACTCCCGAATTGTCGGTTATTACCAATGTGGGTCTGGATCATACAAACTTATTGGGGGATACCATAGAAGCTATAGCAAAGGAAAAGGCAGGGATTATTAAAAAGGGAGTTCCGGTGATTGCCGGAAAATGCCGCCAGGAAGCAGCCACCGTTTTTGAACACAAAGCCAAAGAGGTCAACACCAGCATTATGTTTGCTGATCAAAATTATCAGGTCGTTGAATCCGCTGTGCTGGTAAAGGACAATCAACCTTTTCTGCGCCTTACAATCAATGGAAACGGAGCGCTGAGAAATGTTGATTCTGCACTTACCGGAACGTATCAACTGGAGAATATCCTTACCACTTATGCAGCTGTAGATTTAATCAACGGTAAGGGCAATTTCAGGATACCGGAAGAGGCTCTTAAGGCAGGGTTAAAGAATGTAATCAGCAACACAGGTATTGCGGGCAGGTGGCAAATTATTAAAAGAAATCCTCTTGTTATTTGCGATACGGGGCATAATGCCGATGGTATAAAAAGTATAATGGAAAATATCCGGCAAACACCGCACAAACATTTGCATTTTGTTTTGGGTATGATGAATGACAAAGACATCAGGGGAATCCTCCGGTTGCTTCCCAGTGACCATACTACCTATTATTTTTGCAGGCCTGATGTGCCCAGGGGGTTCGACACGGGTTTGCTCCGGCAAACAGCAATAGATTCAGGCCTTGAGGGGAAAGCGTATGCATCAGTAATTGAAGCACTGGCTGCAGCCAAAAATGCTGCAGGAGTGGATGACCTTATTTTTGTTGGGGGAAGCACCTTTGTGGTGGCCGAAGTTGTTTAATACTGCAGAGAATACTCCTTTTGCATCTTATGCCATATCTGGTCAATGCTCATAAGTGAATTGGGCATAACAAAATCCGGGCAAATGTGGTTAAGATTCTTAAAAACGAACCGCTTACATTCTTTCCAGCGACTGGTTTGACTCAGGCAATAATGATATTTATACATTATCCTGACGTCTTCCGTGAGGTTTATCTGGCCTCTAAACAGCTCACATTGGGAGCATAGGGTACATTCTTTTCTCATTTAGCTTTATTTTCCTGGACAAATATACTTTAATTTAACGTACAAACAAGAAAAAGGTTATGCTAAACGGTAAAAAATAATGATGCAGGTTCTATTTGCTATGACAAGAGGGTATTTTTTTCGCTGTTGAAGTATTTCAAATGCAGATCTACTCCATCAAATCTGGCATAAGAAAAACTTTTTACCCATTCTCCCGTGTTGATGTATCTGGCAGTTTCATTGATTGTTATGTCCATGGGCAAGTGGCGGTGACCAAAAATAAAAAAGTTGTAGGGTTTTCTTTTAAGGCTCTCTTTACAAAAACTTATCAAACGTTCTTTTTCTTCTCCCAGAAAGATTTCATCTTTCTGGCCGTTGGCCAAACGGCTGCGTCTGGAAAAAAACAGCGCAAGTGAAGTGCCGAATCCCGGGTGCAGCCAAGAGAATAGCTTTTTGCTTACAGGGCTGGAAAAAACCTTTTTAATGAACTTATACCCATAGTCTCCGGGGCCAAGACCATCGCCATGTGCAATAAAGAAAAGCTTTCCATTTATTTCTCTTTCCAAAGGTTTTCGGTGCATTATTACCCCAAGTTCTTTGGTGAAATAATCGAAAATCCACATGTCATGATTGCCTGTGAAATAATGTACCGGAATTCCTGAGTCGGTTATACTGGCAATTTTCCCAAGTAATCTAACAAAGCCTTTGGGAACAACGCTTTTGTACTCAAACCAGAAGTCGAAAATATCTCCCAGAAGAAATATTTCCGAAGCATCTTTGCTTGCGTCGTCCAGGAATTCGATGAGCAGTTTTTCTCTTTTCAAACTGCTTTGGTAGTCGGGTATGCCCAGGTGGGCATCAGAAACAAAGTAAATGATATTTTTCTTTTGCACAACTTTCTCTTTGGAGCACAAAGATATACATTCACAATTATATCAGACCATAGTTTTCAATGCTTTAAGACTTTTGTGTTTTTGCAGGACATGATTATTCAGCCAATAATCTTATTTTTTGTATCTTTAACCGGTCTGATACTTCGAAAAACGGGAAACAAAATATAACATTCAAAACAAAATTAAAAAGCTATGAAGAAAATACTGGAAAAGATAAAAAGTTTGGAAACCAGAGAGATTGAGCCAAATATTCTGAAAACCACACTCAATGCTTTCGACTTTGCCAACGTCGATTTCATGCAATATCTGGAGGGAAATACATTTGACGCCTATCAAAGAGTGGTTATCATGGAGTCTCCTATTAAGGTATTTCTTAATATATGGCCTCCTGAACATCAGCTTTCGGCTCATCAGCACAATAATTTCTGGGGGTATATTGCTGTGCTGAAAGGGTTGCTGACAGAGACTTCATTTGTGTATGATGCTGACGATGCGCAGCTTTCCTGCCATCCCCCCAAGAGTTACAGAAAAGGAGAAGTTATCTTTGAACCTCTCAATGTAATTCACCATCTGCAAAATCCATCTCCTTCCAAACCTTTGGTAACCGCACACTTTTATTATCCTCCGGTTTATAATTATGAGGGTGTAATGATTTTTGACATCAAAAAACGCAGGGTCGCTGAGCTTACAGGAAAGGCGCCTGGCATTTCGTGGGATCACCCGGCTGATTGCTATGCCAGTATAGAAGAAGATGCCTTTTCGGTAGTGAACCTCTGGTAACTCTTTTAAAACAACAGCAAATGGAAGTTTCTTCGGGCTTCCATGGGGTTGATTCTTTCAAACTGAATAGAAAAGGTAATTCTTTGATAAAAATCGTCGAGCTTGTTTAGCCCGGCGATTTCTTTTATGTCGTCGGAAGCAAATAGCGGAAGGTTTATACTTACAATATCCCTGAATAGTGCCAGTTGTATTCCTCCCACCCATGGAAACTGACGGGTGTTGATAATGTCTTTGCCTGCCCTGTGATAGGTTCCTGCATCCCAATAGAAACGCAGGGGTACAACTGGCAGGTCAAAAGCCATGTTTACTGCCGTTAGCCAGTTCCAGGTGAGTCCCAATGGAGTGGGATATCTGAACCCACCAAAAGTTTGTGTGGTTTGATTGCCCCAAAAAGTACCGGCTGGTTGGTGGTACCCCGCAAAAGTATGGTCGTAAACAGCTGCTCTGCCGGGAGTTGTTCCCTGAAGGCTAAACCTGAAATCAGGTCCTGCCGGGTTTTCGGGTTGCAATAAAAATTTCCCGCTAAAAAAACGGATA
>SLPR01000184.1 GCA_007131895.1 Bacteroidales bacterium
TCCTATAAACCTATAAAAAAAGTACGCTAATGACAATAAAAACATAACAGCTACATTGCAGATTTTAAATGTTTACAAACAAGCCTAATCTCACTTTGTTCAGCAGTAGTTTTTGACATACCACTAAATAGTCAGAAGCTGTTTGAATTGTAAAACACGGGTATCCGGTAAAAAAACAATCTCCGCAGCAGCGCTGCCAACTCTCAGAACTTTTCCGGACATTACTGATTGTAAATCCTCAACTTTATTTCATCTGTCTAAAATTGATTAAAGTTACTAGATGGAACATCCAACAACACTCTTACTACACTGGCTGACAGGTTGTTTCCTAAATAGTCATACTCGTGTGTGTTTAAAAGTTAATCATGGTTGTTTCATCTGTATAAATTTGTTTAAGTATTTGGTCAGATGGAACTTACATGAATGTCCTTATCCATTCTCTTTTGTGAGGACAGTGCTCATGTAAGTTTCATTCCCTTTGTATGCTGCATTATTTATTATCTTTGGCCTTCAAAACAAATAACCCATTAACCATTGGAAAATTTTTCTTCAAAACTACTTCAGTCAGCCGTTGACGAATTTTCAAAACTTCCGGGCATAGGAAAGAAAACAGCCCTTCGGCTGGTATTGCACTTGTTAAGGCAACAGGAGCAGGATGTAGAGGCTTTTGCCCATGCAATGACCGATTTACGGAACAATATTTTATATTGCACCAAGTGCTACAACATCAGCGACAAAGAGGTTTGCCACATATGCAGCTCGGCCCACCGGGACAAATCAACCATATGTGTTGTGGAAGATTTGCGCGACATTATAGCCATTGAAAATACCGGACAATACAGAGGTTTATACCATGTCCTGGGGGGGATAATTTCTCCCATGAATGGTATCGGACCCGACGATCTTCATATTAATGCTCTCATCAGCAGAGTCATTGAAGATAATGTTGGCGAGGTTATTCTCGCCCTCAGCACTACCATGGAAGGTGACACTACCAACTTTTATATCTACAGAAAACTGCAGGACCACAAGGTTAAGCTCTCTGCTATCGCCCGGGGTATTGCCATTGGTGATGAGCTGGAATATGCCGATGAAATCACCCTTGGCCGTTCAATCATCAACAGAACCCCTTACCAGGTAAGCATTTCTTCAACCAAAAAATAAATCGCTGTAATGAAGCTCTCAGTAATTATTGTCAACTATAATGTTAAGTATTTTCTTGAACAATGCCTGAAGTCGGTATTTATCTCCGGAAAAAATATTGATATGGAGGTTTTTGTGGTTGACAACAATTCGGTTGATGGCTCAGTGCAGATGGTAAGAGAAAAGTTTCCACAGGCGATTTTAATTGCCAATAAAGAAAACACAGGTTTCAGCAGGGCTAACAACCAGGCCATAAAGATCTCAAAAGGTGAATATGTGCTTTTGCTCAACCCTGATACGGTTGTGGAAGACGACACGTTTGGAAAAGTGGTGGCATTTATGGATAAAACGCCCGATGCCGGGGGGTTGGGAGTGAAAATGATTGATGGTAAAGGGATCTTTCTTCCCGAATCCAAGAGAGGACTCCCTACTCCATCTGTAGCCTTCTACAAAATTTTCGGCTTTTCTGCACTGTTTCCAAAATCCAGAGTTTTTAGCAAATATCACCTGGGCTACCTGGATAACGACAAAATTCATTCGGTAGATGTACTTTCTGGAGCATTTATGCTCATGCGCAAATCGGTGCTGGAGAAAACAGGCTATCTGGATGAAACTTTTTTCATGTACGGTGAAGACATAGACCTCTCCTATCGCATTACCCTGGCCGGATACAAAAACTATTACTTCCCCCAAACCCGCATTATCCATTACAAGGGAGAAAGCACAAAGAAAAGCAGCATCAACTATGTGTTTGTTTTTTACAATGCGATGATCATTTTTGCCAAAAAGCACTTTTCAAAAAAAAATGCAAGCCTGTTCTCTTTTCTTATCAACATTGCCATCTATTTCAGGGCTTTTCTGGCCATTCTCAACAGATTTTTTCGCAGAATTATTACTCCATTGCTGGATGCGCTGATCATTTTCCTGGGTTTTATTTTCATCAAAGAATACTGGGAAATTTATGTTCTGGATTTTGAGCAAAGCTACTACCCTCCCGAATTCCTCACCTACTTTGTGCCATCCTACATCCTGCTCTGGTTGTTCTCGGTTTACATAAGTGGCGGTTATGACAGACCTGTAAAACTTTTTCGCATCGTTCGGGGCATCGGCATTGGTACGGTAGGCATCCTGGTTATTTATGCCTTGCTACCCATTTCCATGAGGTTTTCCAGGGGACTTATTTTGCTTGGAAGTCTCTGGGCAGTTACCAGCATGCTGATAACCCGGATAGCCTGGCATCTGGCAAGGTATAAAAATCTAAATATCGGCAGACAAATCAATAAGCGCATCGGCATTATCGGTAAAGGCACTGAGCCCTCCAGAGTAGCCATGATGCTCAGGCAAAGCGGCAGCAATGCATTTATCGGTCTGATAAGCACAGAGGAAAAGTTTGACGAAAAAGCCGGTTACCTGGGTCGCCTCGAACAGCTCAATGAAATCATTGAAGTGTATAATATCAATGAACTGATTTTTTGTGCCAGCGAAATCTCCTCACAGTCTATCATATCGCATATGTCTGGACTAAGAGATAAACCTGTAAACTTCAAAATCGCCCCACCACAAAGCCTGTTTATTATTGGCAGCAATTCCATAGATACTTTTGGAGATTTCTTTACTGTTGATATCAACACCATCAACCAAACTGCCAACAAAAGAAACAAAAGACTTTTCGATCTTCTTACTTGTGGTGTGCTGACACTGACCTTGCCCATCAGCATCTGGTTCTTAAAAAATCCGTTGGGATTTGTCAAAAACATTATCTATGTAGCTTTCAATCAAAAAACATGGGTTGGTTACAACCCCAAAGCCGACAATTCCCAACTCCCCTCACTGAAAAAATCAGTTTTAAATCCGGCTGATATGTTTGCAGAGAAAAATCTTGACCCTGCCACATTATTAAATCTCAATACCTTGTATGCCAAAGATTTCAGGCTTGAAAATGATTTTAGAATTATTCGGAAAGCTTTCCGGAAGCTGGGTAGCAACTGATAATTTTCGCTGTTCTATCGGTTCCCTTTAAACTTTTACAGTCGCAAGACGTTAAAAAGGTACATTTTACATGGGATGCATTGTTATTCAAACAAAATCTGTGTAAAACTGGGGTGTACCGTTAAATATTTCATTTTTAGATTTAATGATGATAGACCTCCCTCCCGCGGTTGCGGGATCGGGATGAAATACAGTTAATTTCACTGGGGTAAAGTGCGGCATCTGTGATTTGATTTATTTTGTAATTTTGAGGGATAGAAAAAGAAGGCAAACACAACATTCTAAAAAGGAAAAGAA
>SLPR01000537.1 GCA_007131895.1 Bacteroidales bacterium
CTATTCTCGCAAAAAAATGAACTCACCAACTTGCGCGATCAGTTGCATGAGCAGCTGGAGCAGTTGAAACAAGATACTACCGAAACAGGAATCCGTCACAGGCGCTTGCAATCCAACTTCGACAGACTATCCAAAACCTACGATATTATCCTGGAACAGAATGACAGGTTGATTGAAGGGAAGGACCTGGAAACCAGTCGCATCCTGAGGCAACTCCAGGAAACACAAGAGGATTTACAAAAAAGGGAAGACGAATTGCGAAAGGCCATTGCCCAGATGGAGGAAAAAGAAAAAAACCTCAATGCCCTCAACGAACGGCTGCAAAAATCCGCCGAGGAACTATCTGTTAAAGAACAGCGGGTAAATGAACTCGAATCCATTATTGCGCGTCAGGACTCGACCGTTCAGGCTCTTCGGCGCAATGTTTCCAATGCATTGCTGGGATTTGAAGGGCAAGGGCTTACGGTGGAAGTTAGAAACGGAAAAGTTTACGTTTCCATGGAGGAAAGCCTCTTGTTTGCCACTGGAAGCACCCGTGTAGATCCCACCGGAGTGAATGCCCTGAAAGAGCTGGCCAAAGTTCTTGAGAAAAATCCCGATATCAATATTCTGATTGAAGGGCATACCGATGATGTGCCTTTCAGGCCCGGAAGTCAAATCAAAGATAACTGGGATTTGAGTGTGCTAAGAGCCACTTCTATCGTAAGAATTATTTTGGATAACAGCAATATAGACCCGCAAAGGCTTACTGTTGCAGGCCGGGGTGAACATATGCCACTTGATCCGGCTAAAACGCCTCAAGCAAGGCAAAAAAACCGCAGAACCGAAATTATTCTTACCCCACGGCTCGATTATTTGTTTCAGATTATTGAAATGTACGAGTAATTGAATTTGTTTGATGCTTTCTGTTTTCAGACAGCAGGCATACAATCCTCTGTTAAGATTTCCCCGGCGAGATCATTTAACAGAGGATTTTTTTTGTTAAAATTTCATGGCGAATGATTCTGCAGTTGGGTTATTCAGAAGGAATAAACTTTCCTTAAGGAGAATATTTTAATATTTCTTGTGAAACAGATGGGTTTGTTCGTATCTTTATTCCATTAAATCAAAACATTTGCCTATGAAACTTGCATGAGCACCCAGCTCACAAAAAGAAAGATAAGGTAATTCATGTAAGTTCCATCTGACCAATTTAGTTAAACTAATTTTATACAGATGAACCCCTTAAATCTATCCCTTGACAATTTTGAGGAGTGTTTTCCGGATGACTTCACTCCCTACGAAAGAGCCTGTGCCAAGACTCTTTTTTACAAAGTTTTTGCCCTGAAAATGCATAAGCATTACCAGGGTAAAATGCAAACCATTCCCAAAGCGCCGGTCTATGGCTTTAACTGGTTTAATGCATGGTACACTCCGGGTGTATCTCGCATAAGTACGAGTATCCGCGACAACAACGATACCTCATACGAGCTCTCCAACCGGGGTAACCTTGTGGCAGTGGTAAGCGACTCAACCCGCGTACTTGGCGATGGCAACTGCACCCCCCCCGGCGGTTTGGGGGTAATGGAAGGAAAAGCTTTCCTGATGAAATACCTTGGGGGTATCGATGCAGTTGCCCTTTGCATTGACAGCCGAAACGCAAAGGGTGAGCACGATGCCGAAAAAATCATCGATTTTGTGAAAATGGTACAACCCAGTTTCGGGGCAATCAACCTGGAAGATATTTCGCAACCCAATTGCTACAGGGTGCTGGATGTGCTCAGGGAGGAGTGTGATATTCCGGTATGGCACGACGATGCCCAGGGCACTGCATGTGTTACCCTGGCAGCCTTAATCAATGCGCTTAAGCTTGTCAATAAAAAAACAGAAGATGTTAAAATCGTTTACCTGGGGGCCGGGGCTTCCAATACAACCATTGCCCGTATCATTAACCAGGCCGGAGCCGATCCGGCAAAATCTGTTATGTTTGATTCTAAAGGGGCTCTTCACAAAGGAAGGAAAGATATTGCCAACGATCACCGCTTCTACCGAAAGTGGGAGCTTTGCCTTTCCACTAATCCCCGTCAGATTGATACCATGGAAGAGGCCATCAAAGGAGCTGATGTATTGATTTCCTTATCCACTCCTGGGCCTGATATTGTTAAGAAAGGATGGATAGAGCAAATGGGGTCGAAACCTATCGTGTTTGTATGTGCCAATCCGGTACCTGAAATTTATCCGGAATCTGCCAAAGAAGCCGGTGCTTACATAGTAGCAACCGGAAGAGGAGATTTCCCCAACCAGGTGAACAATTCGGTAGGTTTTCCCGGGATTCTCAAAGGGGCATTGCTGGTAAAAGCGCGTAAAATAACCGATGAAATGGCCATTGCTGCGGCAGAGTCTATTGCCCGGTTTTCAGAGAAAAGAGGGATTCATTCGGCTGACATCATTGCCAACATGAATGAGACCAATGTGTTTCCTCATGAGGCAGCCGATGTGGCCATGCAGGCCATTAAAGACGGGGTGGCAAGAAAAATCATGACCTGGCAGGAAGCCTATGATCAGGCAAAAAAAGATATCATGCACACCCGGGAAATAACCAAAATGCTTCAGGAAAGCAATCTCATTGAGCCGCCCCCGCAAAGTATTATGCAGGAATCACTGGAAACAGCCATAAGAAAGGTGCGTCAGTAAAAACCAATACGGGAGTTTTCCCTTTAAAAGGCATAGATTTATTTATTAAATTTGCCGGTCGTTTTTAAATGCCGGTAATATGATAGCTTTTATAGAAGGAGAAATAGCTGAAATCACCCCAGCCTTTATAGTAATCAATTGCAATGGAGTAGGATATATGCTGCATATTTCGCTCAATACCTACTCTGCTGTACAAAATTTGAGAACTGTAAAGCTGCACACTGAAATGATTGTGCGCGAAGACGCCCATACTCTCTATGGGTTTGCCAATTCAGAAGAAAGGACCCTTTTCCGGTATCTTATATCGGTGAATGGGGTTGGCCCCAACACTGCCCGTGTGATTCTTTCTTCAATGACAGTGGATGAGGTAAGTCAGTCTATTGTGGCAAACAACTCAACAGCTCTTCAGGCAGTAAAGGGAATTGGGGCAAAAACGGCCCAGAGAATTGTATTGGACTTAAAAGATAAACTTGAGAAAGAGGGTGTCTCTTCTGTGGAAAATTTAGCTCCGGCAAACAATACTATTCGACAGGAAGCGTTATCTGCTTTAGTAATGTTAGGTTACAACAAAGCCATTGCCCAGAAAACACTCAATCAGGTGCTGAAAAACAATCCGGGGAGCTCAATGAGTGTTGAGCAACTTATTAAAGAAGCTTTGAAATATTCCTAAAAGTTTTTGCAATATTTTTAAAAAATAATTTGGTGCTGAACGTCTTACGAATCTTTAGATTTCTTCCGGTTATACTTTTTCC
>SLPR01000118.1 GCA_007131895.1 Bacteroidales bacterium
CCACTACCCTGGAAGAAGAGATACTACGACTTTATCAGAATGCTGATCTTTTAAAAGAGGTCAACATGGGAGGAACAGCCATTGGTACCGGTATCAATGCAGATCCTGATTACAGCGAAAAGGTGATTTATCACCTGCAGCACATTACAGGGTTAAACATTAAACTTGCATCCAACCTTGTGGAAGCCACCCAGGATACAGGTGCATTTGTAATGTATTCAGCAACAGTAAAACGATTGGCTGTAAAGCTTTCAAAAATCTGCAATGACCTTCGTTTACTGTCTTCAGGACCCAGGGCAGGGCTTAATGAGATCAATCTGCCCCCAATGCAGCCAGGTTCTTCAATTATGCCCGGGAAAGTTAACCCCGTTATCCCGGAGGTTGTTAACCAGATTGCTTTTAAAGTAATTGGCAATGATCTTACCGTAACCCTTGCAGCCGAAGCAGGACAGCTCGAACTCAACGTTATGGAGCCCATCATGGTACAAAGCCTGTTTGAGTCCATTGAGATGCTGAAAAATGGTATGACAACACTTTTGCACAGATGCATTTCGGGCATTACTGCCAACGAAGAGCATTGCCGCCAGATGGTGATGAACAGTATCGGGCTGGTTACTGCTTTAAACCCGGTTCTGGGTTACGAAGCATGCACCGTGCTGGCCAAAGAAGCGATGACAACCAACAAAGGTGTGTATGAGCTGGTACTGGAAAAAGGGATGCTTTCTAAAGAAGAACTTGATGAAGTTTTGAAGCCGGAGAATATGATTGCTCCGCAGCGTCTGAATCCTATCAGTAAAAAACTGAATAAATAACACCCCTTTTAATCTCAAGGGGCTTAAACTATCAAATCTGCCGGTTCACTGATATATAAAATATTGGGCCGGCAGTTTTTTTGTTGGTTGGATCACATCAACTCCGAGGAGTGGTATGATTATAGTACAGGATATGCCACCGTAAAAACCGGCGCTGCGAAGGCATCTTCAGCCAGTGAAAGTTTCAGGCATCAGCGCAATAGCATTCTAGTTCCTGCCCAAGGCTTAAAACAAATTATATGCACTCCGGAACATCGGTCCTGGTTGAAAATTTCGGATGATGGTTTAATAAGGTAATAAGGTATGGACATTCGCAACCACGCCAGGGCTACTAAGGTTGAAAATCAAAAATAAGGTTGGCATTGCACACAGAATCATTTCATAAATATCGCCAAGGCAAAACCGTTGATTACGAACAAAAACCTGTGGGTAGAACACCCCGCCCGGCATATCGATGGAAATATGACATGTAAGCGTTTATGGCGCTGCGAAATCATTTAAAACAAAGAAAGTGGGTGGTGACAGCGCCCTTCGATCTGCTCAGGAACCAATAACAACAGGCCCATGAACCGTAAAAGCCTGGTGGTTGCAAAACCCTCTTCGGTCAAAGAAATTGTATGATGATAGTGTGAAGTTTTTCAGAAAACACTAATCAAAGCCACCCCCAGAAGCATAATCAGAACCGCAAAAACCTTGTTTCCAAAACCCTTTTCCTTGAAGAAAATAACACCAAAAAAAACTACAAACAATGCACTTGTGCGTTTTACAGCGATTACGTAAGCTACGTGTGTAAGCTCAATAGCATGCATTTGAAAAATTAAAGTGAGCGCAGTAAAAAGTCCTACTGGAAAGATTACGGCAAAATTATTTTTAAGATGAGATACTTGTCCACGGGCCTTCCAAAACACCAGTGGAATCATCCCGATAAACAAAAATACACTTACCGATATCACCCAGAAAAAGGGAGAGCTGTTCTGAACCCCCACTTTATCAATATTGGCAGTGATGCTCCACAGGAAAGCTACCAACAGCATCAAACGAGGACCTTTTTCTGAGAATAAGGCTGCAAATGGCGCTAAAAACCCTTTTTTCCGGGAAGAAAATTGCAAAAAATAAGAACCGGCAACAATGCATAAAACCCCTGCAATGCCTTTAGCATCGGGTATCTCACCAAGAATAAGCGGAGATGTGATGAGTAAAAACAAGGGTGTGAATGTTACCATGGGCACGGTAAGAGAGAGGTCAGAGTGCTGAATGGCATTCAGGTAGATAATGGTTATCAGAATATTTAGCAATCCTCCCGTAAAAAGCGCAATCCAGAAATAATCGCCTGTTTCTGGTATTTCAATAAACCAAAGCAAAGGAATCAAAAAAGGCAAGGCAAACATTCTCATTGCAAAAGCCACCATAACAGGATGTGTGTTCTTCAGCGAGAATTTGCTGAAAACATCCTTAAAGGATTCACTTAAGGCGGTAAGAAATGCTAACAGTAGCCACATCCGGGTAACATCAATCAGACAGAAAGATAATAGTATAGCAGTAAAAGAGGTATCAAAATACCGGTAGAAACAAAATACCATCCCCTTTGGGTAAAACCGTTTTTACCCTTAAGCACAAACAATCCGGTAATGGCCAGAATGATTAATCCGGCAGCAAACAAATCCGCAAACCAGGTCCACAGCCTGCGGGGAGAATTGTAGTGCAGAAAATTTACCTGATTAAATACGGGTCGTTTTCTGATGGTTTCCATGCTACCTTCTCCGGTTCTGAGGTTGAGATTTACAGTACCACCATCAATAAAAATACGCATATTATCTCCACTTTCAAGGTGTGTTTTGTAACCATTCTCTTCTCCAATTTGCTCAAGAATTTTCAAGGCTAGGGTTTGCCCGCCAGAAGCGTCTGACGGAACCTCCACGTTGAATGCTTCCTGTCTTATGATAAAATTGGGATTCCAGTGATGACGATGATTGAGTGCTATACCCGACAATCCGTAAATAATGCACATTCCGAAAAAGAAATAGCCCAGATCGCGATGTACGGCCCGGTTGATTCTGCGTATATTCATAACTTTTGATGTAGAAAATGACAAAACTAGATTTTATTTGCACTCAGATTCTGCTGCTGCAAAACCGCCTGCAAATATAAATAAAAAAGCGCCCTTGCAGTAATCACTTCGCAAGGACGCTCACCTACAGATTGCTGTTTTTTTCAGGAAACTATAGCATTATGTTCGCAGCAGTCTATGTTCTCATAGGGAATTACTGCTTCACTATCTATCATCAAATGCTCCGATATATTGGGCTTCATGTATATAAAATCATCATTCAAAGAGTCAAAAACCAGGTAATGATACAAAAATGGTGATTCCTCACTATTTTCAGCATCAAATACATCTATAATAAATTCAAAAAAACAGTCTTTATCTCTATCAAGAGACTCGATTGTTTGTGTATTGACAACAATGGTTTTGTCAATAGCTCCTGCAGCTGAAACTCTGATAGCATATTCCCTTCCAGATTCCAGATTCAAAGTAAAGTTGCCCCAGTGATTGGTATTTGTTTCTGTAATCTTTTCTTCTCCTTCAAATAGAGTAACCTGTGCACGCCGTA
>SLPR01000155.1 GCA_007131895.1 Bacteroidales bacterium
TGCCGAAGAAGAAGGTTTCAAAAGAATTGCCACTACGTTTCGTCTGGTAGCTGAAGCAGAGAAAAACCATGAAGAGCGCTACCTGAAGCTTCTCAAGCGTGTAGAAGAGGAAAGTGTATTCAAGCGTCCTGAGAAAGTGAAATGGTATTGCCGCAAATGCGGATATATCTATGAAGGTGAGAAAGCGTTGAAAAATTGCCCCACCTGTGCCCATCCGCAGGCATACTTTGAAGAGTGGTGTGAGAATTATTAATCCACTTCCAAATGTATAAAAAAAGGTTGTTTCCCTTGGTGAAACAACCTTTTTTTATACGTTTTATTTTCTAATCTGTCATCAGGGCAACGCCTACCATCCCCACACCTGCACTGATAGCCAACACCGGAGATACTTCCATAATATACCGCGGCTTTTGACCCGTAATGGCTTCGATTTCGGTAGCGTACCATTGTGCTGTTTCGGGATCCTGTGCATGGAAAATACAATAACCCCACAATTTTTTGCCCTCAATATATTTGCTGGCATGAGAAAGCGTCTTCTTCAAGCTCCCTTTATAACTAAAGGCCTTGTCGAACAAAAGTGCTTTACCCGTTTCGTCAATTGAAATTATGGGTTTGGTGTTGAGTATACTGCCTATGAATCCTTTGGCGGGACTTACCCTGCCACCTTTGACAAACGATTTGAGCGACTTTGCCCCCACAAACAACTTTACCTTGTCTGTCCACTCTTTTGTCTTTTCTGCAAGCTCTTCATGGGAAATCCCCTGTTCGATGGCCTCTGCTATTCTCAGCGCAATCATCCCTGCAGCACCGCTGGTCTGACGGGTGTCAATCACATCAATGGTTTTCTCACTTTCCTGTTGAATTTTTTCTGCTGCCTTTTTACTGTTGGCAAAGGTGCCACTCAATATGCTGGAAATGTGAATGGCAATGATAGAATCATAATGTGTGGAAAGATAGCTAAAAGTATTGGTTAAGTCCTTCACTGCCGGCTGCGAGGATGTAGGGTAATCCTCTGAGGTTTCCAGAAGGTGGAAAAACTTTTCCTGGGTAATGGTGAGTCTGTCCAGAAATTGACTTTCACCAAAAAATACATTCAATGGCACAACGTGAATCTGATGTTGTTCGATGATTTCTTTGGGTATATCACAGGTCGAGTCTATTACCAGGGCTATATTGTGTTTTCGTCTGTGGGCGATATCGTTTTGTTTGACCATATCATCTACCTTCTGATAAAGGATTGAACCCACATCTGCCAGGTGAGCAAAAATCTCTTCGGGTTGGTTGGTGTGGATATGTATTCTCATTCTGCTTTCGGGGCCAGCCATGACCACGGAGTCTCCTTTGCCCATCAGAAATTCCTTGATCTGGGCTTTGCCGGTATCTTTGAGCGAAATCAGGGCCTCAGTACAATAGCGAAATTCACTCTCACCATGCTCTTCCAGCACTATTGCATCTTCGTGTACCGGAGTGGTTTTAAAACTCAGGATCTTCTTAACATTCTCTTTTTGAAAAATATGGCTTATACCCTCCAGGAAAATCACAAATCCCTGGGCTCCTGCATCCACTACATTGTTTTGGGCCAGTATTTTAAGTTTTTCTGGTGTTTTCGCCAGTGATTCCTGTGCTTTCACCAATGATTCCTGCATGAGTTGTTCAAAGGTCTCAAATTTGTCTTTGAGCATGTAAATGAATTCGGCCCATTCGCGCAACACAGTAATGATAGTGCCTTCAACGGGATTTGATATGGCCTGGTATGCATAATCAACCGCTTTCATGATTGCTTCTGCAAAATCGCTCAGCGTAATTTCCTTTTTATCTTCTATTTCATTGCTCATTCCATAAAGAAACTGGGCAATGATGATTCCTGAGTTCCCTCTTGCGCCGGTAAGAGCTGCCTCTGCTATAGCTACGGAAGTATGTTTGATATGATTGCTGGGAGCTGTGTTCTCCACAATAGACCGAAAGGTAGAGGCGAGGTTGGTACCTGTGTCAGCATCCGGCACAGGAAAAACATTCATTTTGTTGAGCATTCTCTGGTTCTCAAAAACATTGAATGCTCCTGCCAGGAAACTGTAATACAATCTTTTGCCATCAAGTAAATTCTGTTTACTCGTTTGGGGTGTTTCGTTCATTTGTTTGCTTTTTTTTGTAATTATGCAAAAATACTCATGAAGGTTTTCTGAGTAATTTTGACTCTTGTCCGGTACAAAGATATATCATTTTTTCAAAACCGACCGCAAAGGTTAAACAGGCATTTAAAGTGTAATGGTATGATAAACCAAAGTTTCATGCCCTTATGATCAATTTTTATGGGTGTGAGCAGTATTGCCATTATTTTATTTTAGTGACGGGGCCACTCCAAGTGACCCCGCCACTATTTTGAAATTAGTGGCGGGGTGAGCTGTAGTCACCCCGTCACTTTTGAGTTTCCTGCGGTCGGATGCAATTTCCGTTTTCTCCCGTCTTCGGTCTCGGTCTTCCGTCTCCCGCGCATTAGCCCGGACGGGAACTATGAGTACCGACCGGGCAAGTAGGCTCGTCCGGTGGCGACTGGAATTCGCCTCCGGACTAAATGAAGCATTTTACTCACAATTTATTTTCTGCTGTGGGGATACAAATCCGGAAACCTTTCCGGGTTATGCTGATGCATGATTTCATAAATAGCATCAAAAACATCTTCTGCGTTGGGGTTGGAAAAATAGTCGCCATCGGTACTGTAGGCAGCCCGGTGGTCCTTGGCTGTAACGGTTCCGGGTTTGGCATCCAGGTAAAGATAACCACTCTGTTCTTCCAGCACTTTTTGCATCATATAAGCTGTAGCTCCCCCTGGGACATCTTCATCAAAGAAAACGATTTTGTTGGTTTTCTTCAGTGACTCAACAATGGTTTGGTTGATGTCGAAGGGGAGGAGGGTTTGTACATCAATGAGTTCAACGGAAATACCATACTCGCTGAGCTGGTTGGCTGCATCCTCAGCAATCCTTACACAAGAGCCGTAGGTTACCAGGGTAACATCTTCCCCTTCTCTTAAAACTTCTGGTTTGCCCAAAGGAACAGTAAATTCGCCGATGTTGTCGGGCAGGGTTTCCTTGAGGCGATATCCGTTGAGCGGCTCAATAATCAGGGCGGGATCATCGCTTTGGAGCATGGTATTGTAAAAACCTGCCGCCTGGGTCATGTTTCGTGGTGCAAGCACGTAAACTCCCCTGATGGAATTGATAACCATGCTTAGAGGGCTTCCTGAGTGCCATATCCCTTCGAGCCTGTGGCCCCTGGTGCTGATGATCATGGGGGCTTTTTGACCTCCTTTGGTTCGGTAGTGCAGGGTAGCAAGGTCGTCGCTGATGACCTGCAATGCATACAACAGGTAGTCGAAGTATTGTATTTCGGCAATGGGTCGAAGCCCCCGCATAGCCATTCCCA
>SLPR01000183.1 GCA_007131895.1 Bacteroidales bacterium
ATCCATTTAAAGATAAAACCATTTATGTAAAAACTGGATAGGTGGATTGAGTCCCTTCAAGCGATTGCTTGTTACCTTTGTAAGAAGGATTCCCTGGCTTACATCCGGGAAATAATTAACGACAGGACAGAAAAGTAAGTTTCCTGCAATCAAAAAAAATCAGGTAAAAAATTCATTTGATATGACCAATCCGAGATTAAAGGCCTTTGCTGAGTTACTGGACATAATGGACGAGCTCAGGGCCAAATGCCCCTGGGATAAAAAACAAACCATTGAAACCTTGCGGCATCTTACCATTGAAGAAACCTATGAACTTGCTGATGCAATTCTTGACAATGACCTTAATGAAATAAAGAATGAATTGGGAGATCTGCTTCTCCACATTGTTTTTTATGCCAAAATAGGGGAGGAGAAAGAAGCCTTTGATATCAAAGATGTAATAGAAGGCATCAATAAAAAGCTAATCAATCGTCATCCACATATATACGGCGATGTACAGGTGGCAGATGATGAAGAGGTAAAGGAGAACTGGGAGAAGATTAAAATGCTTGAGGGACGTAAGAAAGTTTTGGCAGGAGTGCCCCGGTCATTGCCTGCAATGATTAAAGCTTATCGCATACAGGATAAAGCAAGGGGGGTAGGTTTTGACTGGGAGCAACCTCACCAGGTTTGGGATAAGGTACAGGAGGAGCTCATGGAACTGAGGCATGAGGTTGAAAACAATGGCTCAGCAGCAAAGGTAGAGGAAGAGTTCGGAGATTTGCTTTTTGCACTCATCAATTATGCCCGCTTCATTGATGTAAACCCCGAAAGTGCCCTGGAACGCACCAACAAGAAGTTTATGAGACGATTTGATTATCTTGAGCGAAAAACAAAGGAAGCCAATCAGGACATGCATAAAATGTCACTTGATGAAATGGATGTCTTCTGGAATGAAGCCAAAAAAATGGAGGGTAGTCAGGATTTGATCAAAAAGAAAGAGTAGCATGAGAGAAGATGTTTAATTCATCTTTTTCATGCTACTCAACAATCAACGGGTATATTGTTCTGGTATTATTTCACAATCTGGCCTGTAAAAAGCGGAGTGTTGAATTTGTTTTCTTTCAGAATAAAAATAAAAGGTCTGTCGGCAACAAAGCTTTTGGGCTGAAAATCCGGAGGATCAGCAGGCATGGATGTGGTAACTACGATAACAGCAGTAGCGGCAGCAGCTTCCGAACCTTTTTCATCAATCTCAAAAAACACTTTTTGTAAAACATCGCTGATGTGCAAATCTCTTTCTCCGCTTATACCAGAGAAATCAGCCCTTTCGTCAAAGGCTTCTTCTATCCCTGCTTCCCGCAGAGGTTCTGAAAGAGAAAGTGCTGTTTCCAGCTTAAAGGAAGGGATTTCCATTTCAACATCTTCCTGCCTGAACTCTCTGATCATTTGGTTGTAGGTGTTAACATCGGGAATGTACCGGGTTATGTCTGTTACTGATTTGTCATTGGGTTTGATAAGGATAAGAGACAGGTTGGGAGTGGTGTAGGGTAATTCCATGGCTGTAAAATCTTCTCCTTCGTACCATGGAATGCCATTTTGACGCTGAATCATAAAATCTCTCAACACCTCCTCACCCGAAATGGTCCTGAACATTTTCTCCTCTGTCATTTCCTTTTCAAAAGGGAACTTCCAGTCCGACTTTATGTAGATTGCGTTTACCAGCACCAGCCTTGTAAGGTCTGACAATGATCCTGAGGGGATTAAATCCTTTATTCTGTCGCGCGTAAGGTCTTCCACCCATGAATTTATCCTGTTTTCTGCCAGGCGGGGGTTGTTGCGGAAGTCCGTTTTTTCAAAAGCTCCGTCATGCCATTTTTCTACATCGCTTTTGTATTGCGGAAGCACAGGATAGGATTGTTCGAGAAAAACTCTGTTGGCCAGATTAAAATCCACCAGTGTATCTTTGCGTATTTCCATAAGTTCAGAGAAGTAAGCGTGATAAGCCGGATGGAAAACGGAAGGCTGTGGAGCAAACCCAAACAAACTGCTGATTTGTTGCCGGGTCTCTTCTCTTGCGCCTGAATAAACAATTGCCATGGCCATGTTAAGCGATGCAGGAGAAAAGGCTATGCTTTCAGATGAGTTATTATTGCTGAGTTTTCTGAAAAACTCCAGTGAAAAACTATTCATATTCTCCAGCATGTTGCTGAACTGCACTGTTTCTGTTGTCATTGCATCGTTGTTTGGTATTTCCTCCTCTTCGGGAGGATAACTGATAAATAGGCCATCACCTCCACCAATGGGGTCTGCCACCGTTGCTGTATCGTTGCTTCTTGTTGACCTGCATGAAGAAAGGCCAACAATCACAATTGCCAGAGCGAATAAAATTTTTGTGTTCATAAAGTTTATTTTTTGTAAAGATAAAAAATCCTGATGTATTCAATGTTGATCTTTTACGGAAATTATTCTTAGAGATTATCCGGGGATAGTCTGTGCAATATTTCTCTGTCAAATACAGGGCCACAAAGTTTGCTGAGTTTTTTAGGGTGCAGGTTTTTTTGTTGGAAAAAAGGTTGTATTTTTGGCCCACTAAGAAAATATCAATACACATCTACTTAAAAACATATATCATGAACATTCCCGACAATTTAAAGTACACCAAAGACCATGAGTGGATCAAGGTAGAAGGAGACATTGCAACTGTAGGTATTACCGATTATGCGCAGAATGAGCTGGGCGACATCGTTTATATTGAGGTGAATACAGTGGGTGAAGCCCTCGAGCAGGAAGAAACGTTTGGCACCATTGAAGCCGTAAAGACTGTTTCTGATTTGTTTATGCCTGTTTCAGGTGAAGTAACTGAATTTAATGATGAATTGGAAAGCAATCCTGAAATCGTAAACAAAGACCCTTACAATGAAGGGTGGATTGTGAAAATTAAAATGTCAAATCCTTCTGAAGTGGAAGAACTTCTGGATGCTGAGGCTTATAAGGAAATGATTTGATAAAAGAAATTTCCTGATGTGGCCACAGACGCAGATTGCTTATTTTTTAAAGGCAAAAGCGTTGTTGTATTATGAAACTTAAATATCTGCTTCCGGTAATCCTATGGTCATTGGTAATACTTTGGCTTATTAGTATTCCCGGAAGTAACATCCCCCAAACCCCGCTCCTTAAAATACCCCATTTTGATAAATTGGTGCATTTTGGCATTTTTGCTGTATTTGCTTTTTTACTCAGTTATGGGTTAATAAAGCAGGCTTCAGTGATTTGTCAAAACCACACCTATACTATTTCTCTTTTGGTTGGCGTTATATATAGTGCAGGAACTGAAATACTCCAGTATTGTTGCATTCCGGGTCGTTTTGGAGAGTTTTGGGATTTCATGGCCAATGCAGCAGGATGTTTGGTGGGCATAATAGCTTTTAAGTACGGAAAAA
>SLPR01000087.1 GCA_007131895.1 Bacteroidales bacterium
ATTGCCTTGAATATTTGACCATAGGCTCCGCCCACCATAACGTATTTGCCATGCGGTTTCAGGAGAATTTTACATCTACTCAGCGGATAATTGCCATTGATCGCCAATATCAGATCATACTTTTTATCCAATTGGGATAGTTTTACTCTGGTATAATCAATCACATGGTCTGCGCCTAATTGACGGGTTTGCTCCTCATTTTTAGAACTACATACCCCGGTCACGTTGGCGCCATAATATTTTGCAATTTGCAATGCGAATGTTCCGACCCCGCCGCTGCTTCCAATGATCAATACCTGCGAGTCTTTTTTGACTTCTCCTTTATCACGTATTGCCTGCAAGGCTGTTATGGCGGCAAGTGGCAATGCCGCGGCTTCTTCAAATGAAATTTCTTCAGGTTTATGGATGAAAGCTTTTTCCGGGGCGGCCACATATTCGGCCCATCCACCAAAACCATGATCAGACAAATCACCAATCACATGGTCGCCCGCTTTGAATTTTGTGACGTTTTTACCCACCGCCACAACTATACCGGAGATATCAGCTCCAAATATTTTCTTTTTTGGCGGAAACCCCAACTGAATCATCCGATAATCAGCCGCATTAATGGAAACGGAATGAATTTCAATTAACAGTTCATTTTCATTTGGGGTGGGTTTCTCAACATCGCGGTAGGTCAGTTTTGCTGGTTTGCTCTTTTTGTCATGATCATTTTCTTTTGGTAAATAAAAAGTTTTTTTGGTACTTGATTCCTGCAGGCTCTATTCTTTTTAAAATTGACTTAACAAGGAATCTTTTCGCACCGGGTCCATATAAATTATCATTTACTCCCTACAAACGGCCTTCTTTAAATGTTAGTTTCAAATTGCCATCCGAAAAATGAAATAGCTAATCACAGAGGTGGCAAAGGGTGGACATGGAGAATAAACATCGACTCGTACCAAACTTATCAATATTTAGCGAAGCCTCTGCCATGAATATGATAAGATAATAGACTGTGGACCGTTTTTTTTAATTCATAGAACAACCGCGAAGTGAATCTATTTTTGGAAAGATGTTTTCAAAGATTTACTTTTGAAAGCGTATAACTACTATGGAATAAACTTAATTTTTACCCCCCATGAGCACATTTTTTTGTGAAGATTGCAACCATACTTTCGAAGATAACCAGGGACTGAAAAAAGAATACAAAGATTACATTTATGGTCCTTGCTGGAAATATATTGCATATTGCCCCCAGTGCAAACAGGAATGTTCAGAGAAACGCACACCCAAACCCGGCAAAGCCAAAAGTGATTTATCTATGGAATGTGGCAGTGGTGGTTGCCAGGGTTCGGCATGCAGCAGGTTTTAAAAGTCTTTAACTTAATAACACCACTCTATGCCCCACCCTCCTATTCCAGTATCCCGGGTAACCGGTATCATCCTTGCCGGTGGCAAAAGCAGCCGCTTTGGAAGCAACAAGGCCTTGTTTGAGTATCAGGGAAAAAAACTTGTGGAATATTCCATTGCAACACTGCAACCCATTTGCGGGCAGATTTTGCTCAGCACCAATGAACCGGAAAAGTATGCATTTACAGGCCTGCCCACCGTGCCCGACCTTTTCCCCGGCTGTGGACCGGTGGCGGGCATCCATGCCGGTCTTGAGCAATCCAAATCAGAACACCATCTGGTTATAGGATGCGATTTGCCCTGGCTCGACACAAGACTCTTTGATTTTATTTTAGGATGCAGTCCCGGCTATCAGGTGGTAATGCCCATGCACAAGGGTTTTAAGGAAACCATGGCCAGCTATTATCACAAAAGCTGCGTTGAAACACTGGAGAGAGCCCTGCAGGGAAAACAATACAAAATATTTGATGCCATAGCTCCGCTGAAAACTTTCTACCCTGAAATAGATAAGCAGGACTTTTATTCAGAGAAATTGTTTGCCAATGTCAATTACAGGGAAGATATAGGGTGAGGTTGAGGTTGAGGCTGAGGCTGAGCATTTCAACATTCAATATGTCAACTTTTAAATCCATAAACTTTTAAATCCTTCAACTCTTCAACTCTTCAACCCTTAAACTCTTCAACCCTTAAACTTTTCAACCTTTCAACCCTTAAACTTTTCAACAATCCAGCTCCATGCAGATCTACCCTAAGAAACAACTCTCCGAAAAATGGCTTAAGGCCGCCGTGGTAGGTAGCTTATGGGCTACGGTAGAGATTGTATTGGGCAGTTTGTTGCACAACCTGAAGCTACCCCTGGCTGGCTCCATTTTGTCTTTTATAACGGTTTACCTGGTCATTTCCTTTTTTCAGATCTGGAAAATCAATGGGTTGATTTGGAGGGCAGGATTAATTTGTGCCCTGATGAAATCCATTTCGCCCAGTGCCATCATCCTGGGCCCTATGATAGGAATCCTTTCGCAGGCCATTATCCTGGATATGATAATCCGACTGACAGGGAAGAATCTGTTTTCCTACTTACTGGGCGGCGCGGTCGCGGTATTCAGCGCGTTGGCACAGAAAGCCATCACCTTGCTGGTTTTATACGGTTGGGATTTTGTGTTGCTGCTGGAAAACATGTATTTTTTTGCTGCCCGCCAATTGAGAATAGAACAATTGCCTCCCTCCTGGTTGCTGGGATTTCTCAGTCTTATTTATCTTTTCAGTGGAGCATTGGCAGGTTGGATGGGCTATTCAACGGGTAAAAACTTTCTTCAGTTCCAATCGGGTGCTGCCACCCACCCATCCATTAAACCTCAAGGGCAAAGCGACCTGTTTAAACATACCCGGAAAAACAATCATTCGGTGTTTCTGCTTTTCATCAGCTTTGCTATCCTCATTGGCGGGATGGTTCTTATCAGCCGTGCAGATATCCGGATATCCTCCTTGTGGGTTACTGCAGTTCTGGTAACTGGATATCTGCGCTACCCCAACAATATGCGGTATTTGCAAAAACCGGTCCTGTGGATCCAATTGGGAGTCATTGTACTATTATCGGCCGTTTTTAAAAACGGCTTTGAGCATCTGTTCAGCATTGAAGGGTTTGCCATTGGATTAACCATGAGCCTGAGGGCATTGCTGTTGCTTACTTGCTTTGCGGCCATCAGTGCTGAGCTGAAAAACCCGGTAGTCAAAAATCTGCTGTACAACAAGGGTTTTCAGAATCTCTACCAATCGGTAGAGCTGGCTTTTTCTGCACTGCCGGGTATTATGAGCGAGTTTTACAGCCGTTCTCAAAGCATCAAGGCTTTTCGCAAACTCACCTTTACCATGCTCAACCGCTCCCAGACTTTGCTGGATTCTTTCAGGGCAGCAGAAACAAGCCGCAAACCTGTTTTTATCCTTACCGGGAGGATAAACCAGGGAAAAACAACCCTTACATGGCAAATTGCCATGAAATTGATTTCTGAGGGATATCAAGTA
>SLPR01000474.1 GCA_007131895.1 Bacteroidales bacterium
GAACCGGTAAGAGGACCTTCTTCGATTTTTTCTATGATTCCTTTCAGGATTGCAGGCATAAAGCGCGCATCAATAGAACCCCCAACAATACAGCTGTTGAATACCAGCTTTCCACCCCATTCCAGTTCGTGAATGTCCTGGCCACGCACCGGAAATTCAGTCTGATTGGGCATTCCTTCATAGTAGGGTTCAATCATCATATGCACCTCTCCAAACTGACCTGCACCACCAGACTGCTTCTTGTGACGGTAAGTGGCTTTTGCATTTTTAGTAATGGTTTCCCTGTAAGGAATTCTGGGAGAAAAGTACTCGATTCCTACCTTACTGATATTTTCGATCATCCATTTGGCCACGTTGAGGTGCAATTCACCCTGTCCGGAAATAATAACCTGCTTGAGCTCCTTGGAATGTTCATAGTTGAGCGTAGGGTCGATATTATTCATTTCCTTGAGTACTCCGGCGAGTTTTTCTTCGTCAGCAGTGTTTTTCGCTTTAACCGCCTGGCGGATTTTGGCGTCAGGGAAAACAATCGGCGCTACAGCCAATCCCTGGTTTTTACCGGTTGTAAGGGTCGTGTTGGTGCGGCTGTCTTTAAGTTTAATGGTAGCAGCGATATCTCCGGCAACAACCTTTTCAATTTTCTGACGGTTTTTCCCTGCTACTGCAAACAATTGCGAGAGCCTCTCTTTAGACCCGGTTGTGCTGTTTACAAGGTCAATGGCTTCGGTAAGCGTGCCATCGTAAACCTTGAAGAATGAAATTTCTCCCAGGTGAGCCTCAATGGCTGTTTTGAAGATCAAGGCAGTTGCAGGAGCCGCAGGATCCAATAAAAGTTCTTTATCTTCTGTAGTTTTTTCTTTGGCAACCTCATCAGGAGCAGGCAGACTGGCAGCAACAAAATCAAGAAAGCGGGCAACACCCTGATTGTGCTTGGCAGAAACACAGAACAAGGGGAACATGGTGCGGGTTGCAATTCCTTGCTTAATTCCCTGAGTCAGTTCTTCCGGAGTAAGGCTTCCATTTTCGAAGAAGTTTTCCATCAGTGCTTCATCACTTTCAGCAGCAGCCTCAATAATCGCATTCTGGTATTCTTCAGCCTTGTCCTTCTCTGAAGCCGGAATGTCAGTTATCTCAGGAGTTCCTCCCTCTTTGGGGAATTTGTACATTTTCATTTCCAGTACATCAACTATGCTGTCGAAACCCATACCGGCATTAACAGGAAACTGAGCAGGAATTACCTTGTCTCCAAACTGGGTTTTCAGTTGCCTGATAGCTTCATCAAAATTGGCTTTTTCATGGTCAAGCTGATTAATCACAAACACAGCAGGCTTTTCAAGGCGGTTGATTTGTCTCCAGGTAATTTCTGTTCCTACTTCCACACCATTTTGTGCGTTTATAACCATTACAGCAGTATCAGCAACTTTCAACGCGGCAATTACCTCACCAATAAAATCATCGAAACCGGGGGTATCAATGATGTTAATTTTCTTTCCGGCAAATTCGGAGTACATTACAGTTGAAAAAACAGAAGCCTGACGTTCAAGCTCGATTTCTCTATAGTCAGAAACGGAGTTTTTATCATCAACAGATCCCCTGCGGTTTATCACACCTCCCTCAAAAATCATAGCCTCAGCCAGAGTGGTTTTGCCGGATTTAGTGCCTCCGGTCAATGCAATGTTTTTAATCTCGTTAGTTTGATATACTTTCATTTTGAATAAATTTTATGAACTGGTATATTTTTAATTCTGGTAAATATTATGTTTGAAATAAATTGCTATAAGGGGCTTCCCGGGCAATTGTGCAGTGAAAGTTTTATTGCTTTGCTGCTAAACGGCCATGATTGCTTGATCTCTTACATTTTTCAAACCCCTGAAAAAAGTGGCTAAAGATAGGAAAAAACTACAAAGTACAGAAAAAAACAGCTTAAAATTTATACTCTACAAGCTGCACAAATTCATCCAGTCTCTTTTGAATATCTTCAGGCCTTAACTGGGTGAGTTTTTCTGTGCCGAATTTCTCAACCGTGAAGCTTGCCATTGCAGAACCATAAATCACCGCAAGTTTCATGTTTACGAAACTTACATCGCCTGTTTTGGCAATCCATCCCATAAATCCTCCGGCAAAAGTATCTCCTGCACCGGTTGGGTCAAAAACCTCTTCCAGGGGCATGGCAGAAGCAAAAAAGATTTTGTCTTCATAAAACAGCAGGGCTCCATGTTCTCCTTTTTTTACAATCAGAAACTTTGGGCCCATGGTAAGCACTTTTCTGGCCGCTTTTACCAATGAGTATTCGCCGGACAACTGCCTGGCTTCTTCATCATTGATGGTAAGAACATCCACCATTTTCAAAACTTCAAGCAAATCGTCCAGTGCTATATCCATCCAGAAATTCATTGTATCCATACAAATGAGTTTCGGACGGGTTGTCATTTGTTCAATTACCCGCTTTTGAATGGAGGGTGTGAGATTCCCAAGCATGAGGTACTCACTGTTTTTATATGATTCCGGCAGAACAGGGTCAAAATCGGCAAGTACATTTAAATCTGTAACCAGCGTGTCGCGGATATTCATGTTTTCATGATATTTTCCCGCCCAGAAAAAAGTTTTACCTTCAGGAATTACCCTGATTCCTTCTGTGTCAATATTATGTTTTTTCATCAAATCGAGATGTTGGGCAGGGAAATCTCCGCCAACCACAGATACAATACGTATATCATCGACAAGATGACTGGCAGCCAGCCCGATATATGTTCCGGCACCACCTAAAATTTTTCCTGACTTCCCAAAAGGGGTTTCTACTTCGTCGAATGCAACAGTTCCTATTACTAATAAGCTCATGATTATATTAAGATTGAATTTTGATGGGCAAAGTTATTATTTTAAATCAGTTATACCTAATACGGCAGAGGTTGAAATTTAGAAGGGGTGGGCATTTTTCACATCATTCTTCATTGAAAAAGATCTTTTGCTGATCCTCACCAACCCATGTAAAACTAAAAGTGCAGCCTTGAATTGGGTGCTATAAAAAAACCCGCACATTGGCGGGTTATCATTTGTTTTATTAATTCGCTTACTCTACCGTAACGGATTTAGCGAGGTTACGTGGCTGATCTACATTACAACCCCTCATCACTGCAATATGATAAGATAACAATTGCAAAGGAATGCTTGCAACGATAGGCACAAATGCCTCGTCTGTATCAGGGATTTCAATTACGTAGTCAGCCATTTTGCTTACCACGGTATCGCCCTCAGTAACGATGGCCACAATAGACCCTTTGCGTGCTTTTACCTCTTGTATGTTGCTTATCACCTTGTCGTATGAACCTTTGCGGGTGGCAATAACCACCACAGGCATATTGGCATCAATGAGGGCAATGGGGCCATGTTTCATTTCTGCTGCCGGATA
>SLPR01000296.1 GCA_007131895.1 Bacteroidales bacterium
ATCACCTCTAAAGTTAGCTGCTACAGGGTGAAAATATTCAAAAGAACCGTCAAAATCAGTCTGTTTAAGTCTGTAGTAGGATGTACCATGCAATGGGAAAAAATCATTGAATTCATAATACAGAACAGTATTGCTGTTACCTGCCCCTTCTTTAAAGCCAATAACTTCCCAGTTTTGCATATCAACACTACGTTCTACTGTATAATAATTATTATTTATTTCTGTTGCTGTAGCCCAGTAAACTATGAGTTCATTTTGCTTTTCAACAACATAAAATGCGATTAAATCAATAGGCAAAGGTGAATTATTATATTCCTGAAAGCCATCCTCGCAAACAGAACCATACGTCAACTCACTATCCTCATCCCCGGTAATTGTAAGACCTGTACCTGTTTTCCCACAAATCTCTCCTCCTACGTTAAGAGATGCTCCTCCTCTCAAATCAATATTTCCATTATTCCAGAAATGCATATCACCACCAACAGAAACATTCCCGGAAATTGAAACCTCAGCATTATTATGTGCTTTGAAGTTGCCATGTATTATAAGTTGCCCACTTCCTTCAATATTAATTGAAACATTATTATCCACTTCAAAATCACCAAAAATTTCAAGTACAGCTCCATCAGCAATGTTTATTGTAACTCCATTCTTAGCCTCAAAATCAGGAATCAAGACAATATAATGATTAATATTCACAACATCTTGATTAAGTCCGTTTGTATAGCTTGGCATATTACCATTTTGCCATACACTGTTTTCCTCTGCATCACCAGTTGCCCAGTCACCATCTGCTACGGATGTGAAGGTAGCAGGAAAAACCATACACGGCAAAGTTGTAAATACAGCAAAGACAAGCAAACTAATAAAGTACCTGGTACCTTTTTTTCGTTTTGGTAAAATATTCTTCATAACTCACTCTTTTTTAGTTTCACCCAACCCCCTTCGGCGTCTGCTTTTTGTTTTTCATAGATTTTTTAAACCCTTTTGCAGATATAAATGTATCTCCATTAAAAGATGTTTTCAATCAGGATAAGCCCGTATTTTTGGTTGAGGTTTTTTGACATTTTCTCATATAGGCAGCTAAGTATTTACCCTAGCCGACAAAAGCATCTTTGTAAAATACTTCAGAAAAGAATACATAAAACCAGGCACAGGGGAACAACTTTACCTGTTGGAGTTCTGCATATTACACATAAGAGGAGAAAAATTTATTTCGCCGGGCTCAGCCAGCTTAAAAAAAATTGAATGGCAGATTTCATGGGGATTTACAAGCGCAGAGTTTTCAGCAGGGAATACAGACAAACCGCACAAACCTCATTTGCTGCAAGTTACACCCAAAACCCAAAACTCCTAAAAATTCAATACGTAAAAACACCTAGACCAAGATTAAGAATACGGAAAAACAGAAATTATTATTTTTTATATATTATCGCCAGATGTAATTTTTTTTTCCACAAATACCACCTTTTCAATACACGTATTAAACACTTGACGTATATCGCCACAATACTCGTGAGCATAAAAAAGAACCCCGGAGAAAAACAGTTGCATTATAACCTCATGCAATTGTTTCCGCAAGATTCTCCCGAAAAGTGTAACCCTATCCCTGACTATTTGCAACATTTGCTTATTGCAAGTCAACAACTTGTTTCTGTATGTTCTGATATGCATTAACGGAACCATCAAACCATTCATCACGCCCGGAAACAGCAAAGACCGCAACCCAATAGAAAACCCTCTTTAATAAAGGAAAATTTCCTGCTGTGATGCAGCCTTGCTGTCTTTTATCCCAAAGGGGTATTACTTCTTCACCAACCCATCCATTTCAAATATATCCTGAAGAAAATCATAGCTTCCGTCGGCATAAACCACCGCGAACATGGGATAGCTTTCATCCCAGTAAGGATCATCGTAAAGTCTGAATTCAATATTGCCCAGTATTACATTTTTCTCAACATGAATCAACTTTAGGTCTAAACTCTTATTCATGCACTCAACATTGTTGTCTGCACATGTATTCATTGCTTTTCCATCAATCTCTCCCTGCACTTTCAGAGGTGTGACCTGAAAAAATCCTTCCACAAAATCTAAATCCTCCTTATCGGCAGAGAGCGTAATTTTTGCATCGTAAGCAAACATTGTCTCAGTATTTTCTTTAAAACTCATACTACTGACAATGTTACGGCCACTTCCGGTGAGTGACATCACCAGGGCATAGGGAGGCATCTGCATATTTGCTGATACATTGGTTGGAACACCAGCGCTATCATAGCTGGCAGTAAAATCTATATCCATCGCCGTAACTCCATATGCCACAAGGTTCATCTTAATCCTGGTGGGCAGAATATCCTCATACTCATCCCAGTAATCATCAACAATTATCGTAATGTATTCGTACTGAGAGACGGTAAGGGTAGCATTGAGCCCCTCGTTGTAGTAATCCTCCTCATCGGCCGGGAAGATAATCTGCAGGTAATTAACACCTGAATTCACAAGATCAAATTGCCCGCTGACATAATTATACTGATAAACTCCTTTGTCTTCAGGGTTGGGACCTTGCATAGATTTTTGTGAAGAAAAACTTTTAAAAAAATCGCGCTTAATTGCTGCAGGTGTTTTTTTGTGAAAATCTGCCAGCCCGGATTTGAGATGCGTTTTCCAGTCGTCATCATAATCATAAAAGTCCATCATTTCCATGAGGAAAGAGAGTGAAGTAGCTGCCTGTGTGTTCATCATCGTGCCCATGCGGGTCATGATTTCCTGGTTGGCAGCATTGATTTCTGCTTTGGCTTCACCTGCAGGCAACATGTCGGAGGGTCCATCATCGTCGTCAGAGCAGGCAACAAACAAAAAAACAAACATGCCCAGTAGCAAGCTTGCGAAAATTAAATACTTTTTCATAATTGTGTGGTTTTGCGTGAACAATAGATTTCAAAGTAGTTACATTAGAAAGAATTTATATAGTTTACTGCTTGATTCTGAATCACAGAATCGCAGGTAAGGAGCTGTTCAATACAAAATTAATCATTATTCCTGCCGAATTACTTTTAGTAGATATTTTTTAGTCGCTTATCCTGATTAAAACAACTGATATCTATTTAGAGGCAGGTTAATCAAATGAAGCAGTAAAATGATCAACATGAAAACAACAACCCCGGCTGGATAATCCAACCGGGGCTGTTGTTTAGGATAATTCTTATTGTAAAGCAATAGCTTGTTAGGGTGTACTGGCAATCAATTCGGCCTGGGCCGGCTTTTCAACGCGGTGCTGAACCTTGCCCAGCACCACAGCCAGTAAAGCACACAAAAGCAGGCATGATCCTGCTATGATAAACGATAACCTGTGTGTGCCGCTGGCAGCAAAAAGCATTTGAGAGATGCGGCTGAATATAAACCCAC
>SLPR01000325.1 GCA_007131895.1 Bacteroidales bacterium
CATGGCTGACTATCCCGATGCAGAAGGATTTATTATTATATTCTCCTGCAATCATTGCCCGTTTGTGGTTGCCTATGAAGACCGGATGATTGAGTTGCACAACGAATTTGCTCCACAAGGTTTTCCGGTAATTGCCATCAATCCCAATGATACCATTGCCGAACCCCGGGATTCTTTTACTATGATGCAGGTGCGTGCAGAAGAGAAAAACTTCCCCTTCCCCTATGTAATCGATGCAGACCAGAAGGTTTATCCTAAGTTTGGTGCCACGCATACACCCCATGTCTTCCTGCTCAAAAGAGATGGTAAAGATTTGCGGGTAGCCTATATTGGTGCCATTGATGACAACCATCGTGATGCATCGCAGGTAGAAGAAAAATTTCTTGCCAATGCTATACATGCTGTGAAGAAAGGAAGAACTCCCGATCCTGCTGTAACCCGTGCCATTGGATGCACAATAAAAACCAGATAAGATATTTTAATGCCACCAATGAACAAAATGTATACCTGATACCTTTATTTGGAGAATAGATTCATTATTGTTTTGGTGTTTTATACAGGTATTTTCTGGTACCTGAAAATGAAAATGCAAGAGGCCGGATATTACGGCCTCTTGCATTTTACGTATTTAGTGATTGGCAACCTTTGTTAGTTTTCCCGCATCACAAACTCGTCATATTCAAGCTCAAAACGCAATTTGTGTTTTGATTCTTCTATGGCCAGGTTGTTGAACACAGCTTTAATCTCTGCATTTTCGGTGCGTTTGGCAAGGTTGGTGTAAAGCTTAAAAGCAGCCTTTTCCTTTTTCATGGCCAGCACCAACGCCTCATCATATTTCATATCCGGACCGGGCTTAACATTTACCACATAATCCGATATTGACAGGTCCTGCACCTTATCGTCAGTAAGGTCGAAAAGCCTTTCGTCTTTGATTTTCTGCAACCTTGCTTTGTGCTCAACCTCCTCTTTTGCAAATTGCAGAAAAGTCTCTTTCATCTCCAGGTTCTGCATCTGGTTGGCCAGCTGATTGTAAAAGTCTACCGCTTCCTGCTCTGATTTCATAGCGAAATCAAGCACTTCATCAATGGTTTTGAATTTTTCCATGGTTTGTCTGTTTGGGTTATGAATTTGCTCTTTTCTGCAGATAGTCGCATCCGTGCTCAAAAAGCTTTTCTGTAGAACTGTTCTCTGGCGTAAAGTTGAGCAATCTTGCTGAAGGCCTGGCCGGCAACTTTTGAAAAATACCAGCCGCCTCCATCATCACATCTGCCGGTGTTAAATAATCATTCTTAATACCAAGCCGTTTGTGCAATTCCAGCAACTGGTCGAAAGAGGTTTTCTCCACCGGTCCTTCAAAAGTTTTTCCAAATTGCTGAATAAACTTCTGTGTATTGGTAAAGCTTCCCCCTGTTTCGAAGGGGAGGGTGGCAGGCAAAATCAGGTCGGCTTCAAGGGCTGTATCGCTCATAAAATATTCCTGGACTACTTTGAAGGATGCTTTATGTATCCAGGCCAGCACTTGTTCTTTGTGTATTGCTGTTCCTGAAGGATCTTCACCAAAAATAAAAATGTTTTTGATTTTGCCATTTTCAAGAAGTTCCATGGGGCTTTCTGTTGCAGCGGTGGGTAGTTCGTCCTTCTCCCAAACCTCTTTCAGTAGGGTTTGGATAGTGTTGTCGCCATACTTATGTCCACCGGGAGCCAAAGCAGCGCAACCTCCCATGTCCATAATCCCCTGAGAATTGTTTTTTTCCTTCAGTGGCATAAGCCCGGAGGCTGTTTTTCCTATCTTACCGGTAACAAGCGCAAGGTTCCTGATTTCGGTGCAGGTAGCTGATGAGAGATTCTTTTCTGCCAGAACAATAATGGAGTGCTGCTCCAGGTTGTACTCAAAAGCAAAGGCTGCAACCATCTCAGCGGAGCAACCGCTTTCCTCCAGAAGTTTGTTGTAGTCTTCGGTCAGTACCTTTTCTTTGTAATCCTCAAAGTCGGGGCAATGATCCTCTATATATACCGCATTTTCCAGTCCATGGCTGAGAATGTAATGAATGGCCGCTTTTACAAAATGGTAATAGGAGGAGACCCTTAATTCTTCATCGGCCTTGTGCAGCATGGAGCTTTTTTCCTTGTCAGTGATAAGGGTCAGTGGAATATTGTGTGTATGGCAATTGTTATACACCCAGAAACCTGCCACGCCGTTTTCTTCGTTGATTTCACTTCCCAGCAGGTAAATTCTGCCTGCTTTGGCCAGCTGGTCAAAGGGAACACTCTCTTCAGCATTAAGCAGGTAACCACCACCTCTCTCCAGGTAATGGAAGCTGGCAACGTTGTTGGTGTTTACTCCTGCACGGGCCATTTTTTGAATAAGGTAAATCTCTTCATTGGAAAGCCTGGCCCCGGCAAAAAATGCATTCTCGTCGGGTTGCACTGCTTTTATCTTCTCCTGGATGAGCTCGTAGGCTTTCTCAAAAGTAATGGGATTGAAGGTGCCGTTCTCTTTGAGCATGGGCTGCGTTATCCTGTTTTTGTCATGCAGGTAGGTATAGCCAAACCTTGGGAACTTACAAATGTTACTGTCTTTGTTGATCAATCCGTTGCTTCCGGTTACGCGTGTGACAAATCCTGCCTTATGGTGGTATTCAGTTTCACAACCAATGGAGCAGTAATTACAGACAGATTTGAAACTTTCCGTAGCCAGGGGGCCTGCTTTGAAGGGGACATTTTCAACGATGGCACCCGTGGGGCAAGTGGATATGCACATTCCGCATGATTCGCAATGGGTGTCTTCGAGCTTGCTGCCCATGCTGGGGGCCACCCAGGTGTCGAAACCCCGGTTTACAAGGCCCAGGGCATTGGCTCCCACTACCTCTTTGCAGATCCTGACGCAACGGCCGCAGAGGATACATTTGTTGTTGTCTATTTCTACATGAGGATGCCGGAAGTCTACATCAAATTTCTGGTAACTCCCGCCGAAACGTTTTTGCTCAGCCTGGTATTGGGTGGAGTATTTTTTCAGATCACAGGTGTAGTATTCGGAGCAACCGCACTCCAGGCAACGATGGGTTTCGGCTATGGCCTGTTCGGGTGTATAGCCCAGTTCCACCTCGTCGAAGTTATGGCGGGTGTTGGGCTCCATGGTGGGCATTTCTTCGCGTATCTGCTTTTCAAAGAAAGATTCGTAATCATCGGCTTTTTGTTCCAGGAAGTTATCCTTGCGGCTGATGAATTCAAAATCAGGAGGGGTTATTTCTTTACCATGAAGGAACTTGTTGCAGCTTTGGGCTGCCAACCTTCCCTGCGCTATGGCTTCGATGAGGGTAGCCGGACCGGTTACCCCGTCACCGCATGCAAACACATTGTCGATGGAGGTTTGCAAGGTCCTGGTGTTTGCATCAA
>SLPR01000294.1 GCA_007131895.1 Bacteroidales bacterium
ACGATTACATTGAAAGCAGCGAAGCAGACTCCTTGCGTACATTAGCCATAACCCTTGATTACAATCCTATTACCCACAACCAGGGTCCGGCACCCTATTTCCGCGAAAACGTAAGACAGGAAGTTGCTCAAATACTGAATCGCTATAATGAGCAAAACCTTACTGATTATAATCTGTATACAGATGGACTGAGAATTTACACCACCCTGGACTATGACCTTCAGTTGCTGGCTGAAGCAGCCATTAAATCGCAACTTACCAGGCAGCAAAAAGTAATGGATGCCTTTTACAGGAATCAATCACCGCAAAGAGCCGCCTCGCTCTTAAGCAATCTGATGCGCAATACCGACCGATATAAATCGCTCCAAAAAAACAAAGCGGAAATAGCGGATATAGAAGCAGCATTTTCTTCTCCGGTCGCCATGGAATTATTTAGCTGGGAAGGGCCTACTCCAGTAAAAATGTCTCCACTTGATTCCATATTCAGGATGCAGCAGTTGCTTCACAGTGCGCTTGTATCAATTGACCCTGGCAATGGCCATGTGAAGGCATGGGTAGGCGGGAATGATTTCCGGTATTTTCAGCATGAACATGTATTGGCAAAAAGACAGGCGGGTTCAACTTTTAAGCCTTTTGTATATGCCACGGCCCTGCAACAGGGGATTGATCCGTGCGAATACATCAAAAATGAACAAACCGTATATGAAAATTATGATAACTGGAGCCCCGCTAACAACCGTGATGATTACGAAGGGTATTACAGCATGACGGGCGCCCTGGCACAATCCATTAATACCATTTCAGCACATTACATAAGTATGACGGGAGTGTTGCCGGTAATAACAACTGCGCGCAATTGCGGGATTCGCTCTGAAATGCCCCGCGTACCCTCTCTGGCCCTGGGTACAGCCAATGTAAGCCTGATGGAATTGACAGCCTCATATGCTGTCTTTTTAAATGAAGGAGTACCGGTTGAGCCCATTTGGCTGATGCGCATTGAAGATAAATACGGAAAAGTTTTGTTTGACAATAAAAAGCAGCAACCTTATGAGCCGGTTCTGTCCCCTGATGTTGCCCTTATGACCCGCCATATGCTTCAGACTGTGGTTGACGGGGGCACTGCAGGTTCATTGCGCTATAATTCCGGACTTCAGGGTGCTTTGGCCGGAAAAACGGGCACAACACAAAACAATGCAGACACCTGGTTTGTAGGGTTTAGCCCAAATCTTGTAACCGGGGTGTGGACAGGGGTTGAGAATCCGGCTTTTGCCGCAATTTATAAAGCGCCTTTGGGCTCCGGAGGTAGTGCTGTACCTGTTTGGGGTGATTATCACCGCAGGATGCAACATCACCCTGATGTTCGCAGATACACAAGGGGAGGTTTCAGCCCCATGCCAGACTCCCTCATTGCAAAGCTCAGCTGCGTCAATTATATGGATGAACTTCCTGACCAGAACTGGTGGGAGTCTATTTTTGGCCCATCGGATACAGACCAAAGACAGCGCAGGAGAGAAAGAGACGAAGAGGAAAGACCCCGTAGCCGCTTGCGGCGCTGGCTGGAAGATATCTTCTGATAAATTATAAAAAACTTAGTTATGTCCTCTGCCGGGTGAGCCTGATCTGCCCCGGCCTTCGCGATACAATCTCCTGTTAAAATCCCTTTCGGCGTTGTAAAGCAGTATCACCTTTTTCACAGGCAGAATTTGTTTAAACCTTTCGTGGTATTCTCTGCGCAAGGCTACCATTTCTTCCATATTGCGGATGTCTGCATCTGCCAGCTCTATTAATTCTGACTCTGATAGCTTATCAATATCAGCAGCCTCATTCCGCTCTTCACGATGACGAATCATCATCTGATTGCGCTTTTGATTGTATTCGTTATAAACAGGCCAGAAAACCTGTGCCTCCTCTGGCGTGAGAGAAAGCTCCTGTGTAATGAATGCAATTCGTTTTGCTTCCATCTGGCGGTATTGTTCCTGCCTTTGCCCCATTCCCGGCTGGCCAGCCACCATAACCGGTAGTAAGAACATCATTGCCAGGAAAATCCATTGGGTTGATTGAAGTGTTTTCATGTGTTTATAATTTAATTTTTAGTGGTCACACAGCTTGCATCCAGTTACAAACATTCTACTGTGTGTCAAATGAGATGTCATGGATGTTTCATGTTTTTACAGTTCTTGGGTGAGTTCAATTGTTTAGTCAAAAGGTGTGTCCATGAAATAGAGACTGTAATCTATAAGGTAGTCTATTTCTATTTGATCCTCAGGGGAGCTCAAAATCATTGACTCTTCCAGCTCTTCATGGTCATCAAAAAGGATATCATAATAAACATCGGACTGATACTCTGCATACCACTCCAGTTGCGGATCGAAAAAAGCTTCATCAGCAAAACCATTCAAATCCTGAGAGGTATCCTTCAACAGGAAGAAATAACCTGCCAGCAGAAGCATTAATGCCGTAACTCCGGCAAAAACCAGTCGGGGCATCCCATAAAAACCGCGGTCAGTCTGTTTTCTCCTGGTTTTCAGAATCTTCTCCTGCACCTCAGAGGGGAAAGCATCAAAATAATTCTCAGGCACAGAAAACGGATTTTCTTTGCTGAGCTTTTCCAGTTGGGGTGCAATTTCCCGCAATTCTTTTTTTATATTTTCATTTTCCATAGTCTGGATATTATTGAGTTAGACACCTGAAACCTTCAATGGTTTAAGCATCCTTTACATAATCTTCAATTTTCTTTACCGCATGATGATAGGATGCTTTCAAAGCGCCTACTGATGTGTCGAGCACCTTGGACATTTCCTCATATTTCATTTCGTCATAGTACCTTAAGTTAAACACAACTCTTTGCTTTTCGGGTAAGCGAATAATGGCTTTTTGCAGCTTCCGCTGTATTTCGTTTCCGGTAAACCCGGAATCCGTTTCAATTTTCTCCATCAAAACATTTTCAACATCCTGCCAGGGTAAAAAGAACCGGAGTTTCTTTTTTTTCAAAAAGCTGAGCGCTTCATTAGTGGCAATGCGGTAAAGCCAGGTATAAAGTCCTGAGTCTCCCCTGAAACTATCCAGTGCCTTCCAAACTTTTACAAATACATCCTGAAGGATATCGTTGGAGTCTTCATGATCAATTACAAGCCGTCTGATATGCCAGTAAAGCTTTTCCTGGTGCTTACGCACAAGCAGGTTAAAGCCATAATCGGGATTATCCGATTCCTTTAATAATTCCAGTAATTGTTCATCAGTGTAATGCACCATACATTCAACAGTGTTTTATCAATAGGTGAGACTGCTTTATATGGAAAAGGTTTAAAGGCTTCCCAAAACAATTTCGAAAATGCCTGACAATCACAAGCTCATTACTATCTTCCACTTAATCCTGGTAATTCTGAAAAAAT
>SLPR01000196.1 GCA_007131895.1 Bacteroidales bacterium
GTATATCCGGGAAGGAAAACTGGTTGCATTTCCCACCGAAACAGTTTACGGGTTGGGCGCTGATGCCCTGAACCCTCTGGCTGTGGCAAAAATATTTGAACTTAAAGAGCGTCCTTCCTTCGACCCGCTGATTATCCATATTGCCGATCTGGCCCGGATGGAGGAGCTTATTCAGAATACAGATGAAAGGATTTTCCGGTTGGCGGAAAAATTCTGGCCAGGCCCCTTAACCATGGTCTTGCCCAAAAGCAAGAGGGTGCCCGACATTGCTACATCAGGTTTGCCAACCGTAGGAATCAGAATGCCGGCCAATGATTTTGCCCTGGAATTGATTCGTGCCTGCGGTTGCCCCGTTGCTGCACCCAGTGCCAACAAGTTCGGGCGCATCAGTCCTACCACGGCGGCGCATGTAAAAAAACAGCTTCCCCATGTGGATTACATCCTGGATGGAGGCAAAACCACTGTGGGGATTGAGTCCACCATTATCAAATTAACAGCGCATGGTTTTCAGGTTCTCCGCAATGGCATCATCACCCGGGAGGAGTTAGAGGAGGTTGTCCCCTTCGACAGCAATCCGGTAACGGAAAAACTCGCTGCCCCCGGTATGATGAAATCACACTACAGCCCCCGGAAGAAACTTCTGATTGCCGATAGTGCCAGCATGAAAACAGACAAGTCAAAGGCCGGGCTCATTTCTTTTTCCGGCGAGATGGAAAAAGGGTACCGCAAGGTAATCCGTGTGTCAGAAACAAAGGATTTGAGGGATTATGCCGTCAATATTTTTGAAGCCATGCACGCTTTTGAAGATGACAACGATATCGAAATTATGATAGCGGAGCCGGTGAGTGAAACAGGAATCGGCAAAGCGATCATGGACAGGCTGAGAAAAGCAGAGTACAACTGGCGGCAGGCCTGAACAGAAGCAAGTAAGGGCTAGGGGGATGGCATCTCAAAGTGATGAAGACAGCTGTCAGGTTAGTTTTAGGTGAATGAGCAATAGATTGTTATATTCAAAAAAAAATCATTGCAGAATAAAACTGAAGTTATGAAAACAACACCCAAACATGATGAGCAAATGGCAAAAATGACCTTTGCTTCGGTTTACCCGCACTATATTACCAAAGTAGAAAGCAAAGGCAGGACAAAAGAAGAATTGCATCAGGTTATTGAATGGCTTACAGGCTTTGATGAGAAAAAGGTGCAGGTACTCATTGATGAGCAAGTGACTTTTGAAACATTTTTTCAAAAAGCAAAACTCAATCCCAATGCTCCGCTCATCAAAGGAGTAATCTGTGGTTACCGGATAGAAGAAATTGAAACACCCCTGACCCGGCAGATAAGATACCTGGACAAGCTGGTGGATGAACTGGCCAAAGGAAAAAAGATGGAAAAGATTTTAAGGGAGGGATAGAATATGATACTGCTTCCCCTAAATTCCCCTAAACAGAACTGACCTGCATGGCAAAGGATATGAAAACTCCTGATTTATCGGTAAGGTTTTCTCCTGTTTTGGATATTAAGTAAACCCTTTATTATCATCATAATATGTAATCTATCATTGGTATCCCGCATTTTCCAGGGAAGACCGCGAAGTAGTAGAAAAGCTAAATCTAAATTATTTAACCGAACACTACAAACTACTGAGTGTAGTTAAAAGGAAAGCCACAAACTTGAAGATGCTGTGTATTTTAGTTAAAAACATTGTTCGTAATAAGAATATGTTTATATTTGAAATCTGTGGAGATGCAGGATGTTTTCAAATAAGCAAATAACCAATATTTTTTGTCATGAACAAATTCCGGATCAGCTTTCTGATAACGTTATTGCTGTGTGCCCTTGGCTGCGGTCAATACCCTTCTAATCTAAATCAAACCCAAACTACCGTGATAGCCGGGAAGATCCAAAACCTTGATGTATACCCTGACTACAAAACCGTTTCGGTTACCGTTGGAGATTACCGTGGAAGAGAAATATTTTATACAGATACCATAGCAGAAGATGGCACATTTCGTCTTGAGCTGCAGTTGTATACCACCCAGGATATTGCTTTTACTCCCATAGTCAGAACCTTGCTGGCACGCCCTGGTGACAGTATTTTCATAGACATAGATTTCCGGTATATTGCAGATGTGAAGTTTTCCGGTGATTTTGCGCAGGCCAATGAGCACTATCACCGCTATGTGAACTCCAATTACCACCTGGATTATTACCAGTTTGCCGATTTTACTGCCGACCCAAAAACCTTCAAGCAGTTTTGCGATAGTGTAAAGGAGGTTATGGTTCAGAAACGGGATGCATTTATTGAGGAGGTAAACCCCGGGCAGGAAGTTCTGAAATGGACTTCAGATTATTTGCAGGTTCAATATGGCGCAGCAGTTTTCAGATATTTATTGACAAACCGAAGGGATAGCTGGATCAGTGACGAGCAATGGGAGATTCCCGGTGTTTTCAATGCGTATCTGCAGGAATTGACTGTTTCTTTCCAGCCTGAAGTAGTTTACACACGGATTTATCAACTGGCAGAGCTGGCTCTTTCTTTGCAGGTGCAACATAATCTATGGAACGAATATCCCCTGCATGAGCATGCCATGGAATACCTGTGGAGCCATGTGCTGAAAGCTTACAACAACAGCTATTTTAAACAACTGGTACTTGGGGCTTCTTTCAATCTAAACATGGATATGTACAACCTGGGGCTGATGAAAAACAACCAGGGATTTTTTAATGAGCACCTTACAGAACCTTCCATTCGTTTTCCTTTGCTGATTCAATACGGCAATATAAAATACCTTAAAGAAAATCCGGAGGTAAAGCATTTTGCCCTTATGAAAGAATTTGAAGAGTCACCCGCCAGAACCTTCCTGGATTCCATCCTGGAAAGTCATCACGGGAAAGTAATTTATGTAGATTTCTGGACTACCTGGTGCGGCCCTTGTATTGCCGCCATGCCTGATGCCAACAAAATGGCAGAACAATTTGCTGACGAGGAGGTAGCTTTTGTGTTTCTTTGCCTGGGCTCTGAAAAAGGTTTATGGGAAAGTATTATAGAAGAACAATCTCTTGCAGGATATCAATGGTACGCTGAAAACAGGGAGATTGGCAACGGTTTGATGAAGGGGTTGAAGTTGAGAAGTTTTCCTCATTACATGCTGGTTAACAGACAGGGATACATTACTGAAAAAGGGAGTTATCTGAGTCCGATGAGCCAGGATACTTTTGACAAAATTTCTGCTTTGCTCGCGACATCATGAAGAATGAATCTTTATTTTGCATTAATGTGTTGACAATCAGTAGCTGCTTGAGAGCATCTTTGCATCTTCTTACACACAATTAAATAAATATATTTTTATATTATTTTTTGTGTACCTTTGCACCCTTGGTAAATCCATTCTCAGTTTAATCAGAGAATATCCATCAAGAAAAAGATTCCTTTTCACACGACCGGTAAATGGGACCCTTTCCAAAATTAATACTACCGGTCCTAATCAAATGAGAATACTGTAATACCGGATTATTCCTGGTAAAACCGGCATGTCAAAAAAACTTGCATTGACAAGGATGTGTCCTGTTTAAAAGGAAAATATTTGCATGCTGCGGCTACAAAATACCGTATGCATCTCCCGCTCATTCTTCTCATTGCTTTATACCTTATAACATAATGACTTTTAACGATTTAAATTTAACTGAGCCTATCCTTAGGGCTTTAAAAACAGAAGGATACACAATTCCGACACCTGTTCAATCCATTGCCATACCATTGATACTGGAGCGAAAAGATATTCTGGGAAGTGCACAAACCGGAACCGGGAAAACGGCTGCTTTTGCTATTCCCATGATTCAGCTCATGTGCGAAGAAAAATACAACGGACGTGGCAAACGCACCATCCGGAGCCTCATACTTACTCCCACCAGGGAGCTGGCCATTCAGATTGGCGAAAGTTTTGAAACCTATGGCAGAAACACGCCACTGAAATACAAAGTGATATTTGGCGGTGTAAACCAGCACGGACAGGTTAATGCCCTGCAATCAGGTATTGATGTATTGATTGCCACACCCGGCAGGCTTCTTGACCTGATGAATCAGGGACATGTAAGACTCGATAATATTGAATTTTTTGTACTGGACGAAGCCGACCGTATGCTTGATATGGGCTTTGTGCAGGATGTGAAAAAAGTAATTGCCAGGTTGCCACGCAAAAAACAATCGCTTTTCTTTTCCGCTACTATGCCCCCTGCCATTGTTAAACTTGCAGATACTATTCTTGTCAATCCAGCAAGGGTTGCGATTACCCCTGAAGAAACTACCGTAGAAGCCATTGATCAGGTGGTTTATTTTGTGGACAAGAACAACAAAAGACACCTATTGAGAGATCTGCTGGAGAATACCGACATTGAGCGGGCACTGGTTTTTACCCGCACCAAGCATGGTGCCGACAGGGTAGCCCGTGATCTTAATAAGTCGGGAATCCGTTCGCAGGCCATCCATGGCAACAAATCACAGAATGCCCGTCAGTCGGCCCTGGCTGACTTCAAAGCACACAAGACCCGCATACTGGTTGCCACCGATATTGCTGCCAGGGGCATTGATATTGATGACCTTACCCACGTGGTAAATTTTGAACTGCCCAATATTTCCGAATCCTATGTGCACCGAATTGGCCGCACCGGTAGGGCAGGAGCGAGCGGTAAAGCCATTGCTTTTTGCGATGCAGAAGAGAAAGAATACCTGAAAGATATCCAAAAACTCATCGGGAAAAAAGTTCCTGTGATGGATGGTCATGATTATCCTTTGTTGATCAATGAAGTAGAAAAAACAGTTTCAGGAAACCAGCGCAATGGTCGCAACGGAAACCAGCGCAGCAATGGAAACTCTTCAAGATCCGCAGCTAAATCCGGTTCTAACGGATTCTCCGGCAATGCTAAAAATGGAAATAAATCAAATCGCAGACGCCAAACAGCTGCTTAAAAAAAGAGGCTTTTTCAGAAGCCGGTTATAATCTGGTCGTTGAGTTTGTCGAAGCGCACTTACAGCAATCCTTTCAACAGGTGTTATAGCGAGCTTGCCGAACTACTCAACGGCCATATTTTTTTTAATCTCTCTTTTCAATCCGGCCTCTCTCTTAATCTCTGAATTAAGTAAGGTTGCAGGCCGCTGAGTTCCTCTGGAACCGAAATGTCTTTTATGGCCTCTTCTTTCCTGAAAGCTTCCCTGGAAAGTACACCCGGTCGTAGTGCTCTCATAGGCTGGTCGCCCATAGGTTGTGGAGTTTCTCCCATTGCAATGGCCAGTTGTTTCAGGCTTTGCGCCGCATGATGGTTTTCGTCTCTTTCCAGGGCTTTGTCGGCAAACAATTCAGAACGGTTGTTGTCGCCCAGCAATAGCCAGGATTTACTTATTTCCGCACGGTCATTGGCAGTAAAAGACCGACCCTCAAGCTTTTCAGTTAGCTCTTGCACTTCTTCTGCGATTTCCTGATCGTGGCGACTGGGGTTCGCCTCCGGACTATATTATTTGGTTTTTATGTGGTGCAAAGCATTTTTAGTGGCGGGGTGAGCTTTAGTCACCCCGTCACGTACCTACCTATATGTTGAAAAGCTCCTCCACCATACGCTTCACCTTGCCTTTGATGGGGAAAATTTTTCTCCTTTTCTGCAAATTGGAAAACCAGCTTTTCCAGAAATGCTTCCAGACAAAACTAAGCGGAAGAGAGGCCAGGTATAGAAGCGACCATTGCCAGGACCCTGAAATAAGCCAGAAAACCAGCGTTTGCAACCCATGAAACACGGGAAACAAAAATATGGTACCCACCAGCAGCACGGAACTTTTGAAATGAGGGTCTTTAAATTTTGCCAGAAGATTATGTAAAACGAGGGTGGGTATCAGGTTCTGGATCCAGGCAAAAGCATACAGGGGAAAGCTTAAAAGCAGCAGAGCAAATTCTGAGTAAATTTTCAGTTTGTTGTCCTTCCTAAATGTCAGGCCCGCATCATCAAGATTAAGTCCACGGCTTTGCAGCAGCTCGATTGTCTTCAGGGTTGCATCCTTTGTTTTACTGAATTGAGCCGGCTCTTCTTTTTCCATGTTTTCCAGCTGTTCAATGATTTCTTTTTGCCTGTCGAAAATTTCGGGCAGTCCAATCTTCTGTTGAAGCGCCATGTAAGCATACATGCTCACAAATGCGTCAATGACATCATAATCTGCATCTTCCGAAATGTGCAGCATGTTGCGGCGAAGTTCTTCCTCAAGTGTTTTAATCAGCGCATTGGTGGCAATGGCCGGACTTTGACGGAAATGCTCGTCAAAGGCTGACGCAGGAATGGGATTTCCAAATCTTATCAGCAACGGACTTCCCGGTTTGTGGTAGTCAAAGTAATTCAGTCCTATGGCAATGATAGAAATATCGTTTTTTTGGTTGTTGTCGTGGCGGTAGCTGAAGGCAATTCGTGTGATTCCTTTTTTCAGGGTACGAAGCCTTTTCTTTCCTTCATGATTTCCTTCGGGCAGGATAGTGATGGGATTGTTCTTGTCCAGCACATCAAAGGTTTGCCTGAAACTTTCTGCATTGTTGGCCAGCTGGTCGTAGCCGTCGCGAATGCGGTATACGGGCAGCAATTTAAGGAATCGAAGGATTTTTGCCACGGTTTTGTTGGCAAAAATATCTGAACGGGCCAGAAAGACAAGTTGCCAGCGAAAAGCAGAATGCACCGCCAGGGCATCCATGAGTGCGTTCTGGTGGTTGGGAGCATAAATAGCCCTGGCATGAGGATGTATATTCTCATGCCCATGAAAAGTCACCTTATAGAATTTGAGAAAGAAAAAGTCTACAAACCCCTTTAGCAGGGAGTATGCCCGGGAAGGCTTGTGAATACCCATAGTTTGGTCAGGATTCAGATGGTATGTGAACAGATTTTATTTCTTCTTTGGGCAGCGGTTTTCTTGACCACAGATAACTCATAATCAAACCCGAAATGATATGCCAGATACCCCACCATGCTGCAATAAAGGCCATTCCTCCCAGCCCGTCAAAGAGGCGTGGATTGAAAATCAGTACCAGCCCCAGTCCTGAATTTTGTATACCGGTTTCGATGGTAAGGCTGCGCCGGTCCATTTTGGGCAGTCTGCCCAGGGAAGCAATGCTGAATCCTGTCAGCAATGCCAGCGCATTGTGTGCAATCACAATAAACATGATAAGGTGTATGTAAGCTTTGAAAAATTCAAGATTGCCTAACAGGGCTCCTATCACGAACATGAGAAATATTACCATTGACGTCTTTTTGATGGGCTTGATGATTTTGGACGTAAGGTCAGGGAATTGCCTGGCAAACCAGATACCGGCTATTACCGGCAGGCCCAGCAGGAGCATTACTGTTCTGAGAATTTCGAAAAAATCTATACGGATGGGAATCACCATGTTGGATGTTTCGGAGTACAGGTTGCCCCAGAAGGCGAAGTTCACCGGAGTCATAAATACCGCGACAACGGTGGCAAAAGCTGTGAGGCTGATGGAAAGTGCCATATTGCCCTTTGCCAGGGATGACATGAAATTGGAAACATTGCCTCCCGGACAAGCTGCCACCAGTATCATTCCCAAAGCTACACTGGGTGTAGGCTGGATGAAATAAATCAACAGAAATGTAATGGCAGGCAATGCCAGAAACTGGCTGAAAATTCCCAGGATCAGTGATTTGGGTTCTTTGATTATTTGTTTGAAACTTTCGGGCTTTATCTCAAGGGCTACACCAAACATGATAAAAGCAATGGTGATGTTCATGATCAGCAGGGATAAAGGGCTGAAGTTGAGCTTCACCCAGTCGAGTTTTTCCAGCCCGATCTGCCGGTTGCTGTTTACGGCTGTAATGACCCCATTCTGTGTTTCTATTACCTGCCGGCCCTTTTGGTAATGCCAGTCTTTTCCCCGGGCTATCTCATCCGGTGTTCCGGCTGTTTCTTCAATCAGGGTAAAAGGGGTGCCTATTCGAAGGTAGAGCAGTTTGTTGGTGTCGTCGGGCTGATCGTCGGATCTGTCGCCCCGCCACAGGGGCGTTTGATCCCGGTAACTGCCGGTAAGTCTGATATCACTGATTTTATTCTCCCTTACAATCACCCGGCCCCATTGATGGAAAATATGCCGCTCTACGTTTTCAACCTTGTCGGCAGACCCCATAACCTTTTCTATCTCATCCTGGCTCATGCCCTGCCTGAGTTGGTTGATATTGCCGGTTTCGCTATACAAATTGCTGATTCCCAAAACCAGCATCCATAAAAGTAAAGCAGCAGTATGCCTGATACTTTGCCAAACAGAGGTCAGAGGCCCTTTTGATTTTTCCATAGCTTGTTAGGGTTAGAAAAACAATGTGCGAATTTACGAATTATTTAAACAATACAATCCGACTGCAATACAAGGGGCATGAAGCGCTTGGGGGCAATGGAAAGCTGATTCTGTTTCAAAAGGGATGTCAAAAAAAAGGCTGTTACATAAGGGCCAACTGGTCGTTGAGTGGTTCGATAAACTCACCATACCACCTGTCGAAACGACTTCTGATTATTAGCCAGATATCCGCTTTGACAAATGTTACAGTGAGCCAGTCAAACTGCTCAGCGACCGGATAACAACCGTTTTTTGTGACAGACTCGTTTTTAAATGATTTCCGGGAAAACTATATCAATACACCATAATCTTCTGGCTTGTCTGGATATCTCCGGAGAGGTTTACAATGTATACTCCCGGTTTTAAAGTGCCGGTGTAAAGGGTTGCATTGCCTGTGATGGATTGCCGGTATAATACACGACCGCTGATATCTGAAACAAGTAACTGGTAGCGGCTGTTCCGGTGTTCTTCTCCGGTGTTAATGGTCAGTTTGTTTTCAGTGCTGCTGTAGAAAATCTGTATGTCGTCTGTTATTTCATCAATGGAGGTATCAGGATTTACCAGCAACGCAAAGTCAAAAATCTCACTGTCGGCAAAACCATTGTTGACGAGTACAGGCACGGTGAGCGTTCCGGTAAAATCAGTTTCAGGTACAATGGTAAAATCCCCTTCAAGGGTATAGTGGCTTCCCTCATGCAATAGAAGGGTGAAGTCGTCAGGATAACTGAAATGGTCATCTTTCACCATGAGCAATTCGGGCAGGAACACCCACTGCTGGTTGACAGCAATTTCTGCTTCCTGCTGGTCTTCTATTACAGGTGCAGGAACAGGCATAACCTGAATCTCCACGCTTTGTTGCAGGGTTGCCAAATCATCTTCAATTCCAAAAACAATTACTTCCGTACCGATCCAGAAGGGATCTGTATTGATAATGGAAAGGGTGGTTTCGTTAAGAAGTTCTATGCTAAGGTTGTCTGTTCCTTCCCAGTTCAGGGTTACTTCTCCTTCCAGCTCCCATGATACCAGTTCCGTAAAATCAAGCACTTTTACCTGGTGCTGGAAAAAGCTAATGGTTTCAGGAAGATAAAAAGAATAGGTCGGTACATATTCCAGGGAGAATAGTGTGAAATCATCAAAATAGAAACCTTCTTTATTGACGGATCCATCACTGATGAGTCTGAACCTCAGCCATACTTCTTCTTCTCCTGCCAGATGTGATAGATCCACTTCTTCCTTTACCCATTCTGACTGCGTGCCGTGATATAACGGCTGATCGGCATCCTGGTTGTTTCCGCCAATGGCAGTGAGATTTCCATGGAGTGCAGTCCAGTTTTGCTGGTTGTCGGTGGAGTACATAAACTGAACATAATCCCAGTTGGTTTCTATATCATAACGGGTGTAAAATTCCACCCAGGCAAGGTTGGTATCTGACAGATCGAAAGGCTGGGTAATTGTGATATGGGTATTTGCGTTATTGGGATAATCTTGTCCCGGGCTGTCGGCAATGGAGGCCGGAGCAGAGTAAGCATGTTGTGTGCTGATTCCCCATGAGTTGGTAGTCCAGTGGTCCAGGTTATCACACGGATCAAAAAATACTACTTCGGGCTGGCCATAAAATTTGGTAATGGTATCATTCCATGTAAAAAGGCCGTTGTATAAAGAAAGAACAAATTTTACCTCTGCACCTGTGGCGATGTTTGGATGCAACTCGATGGAAACGAACGAAGTATGCGATTCCAACACTTCCATATTTTCAAAGCTTACAGGATCTCCGGCAGCAACAATGGTGCTGCTGAGGGGGGTAATTGAAACCGTGTAATTTGCCGGGCTATGCTGGCCCATGTTGATGATTTCAAAGGGTATTTCTGCATTTCTTTCAGCGATATACTGTCCGGATAATTCGGTTACTTCGGCATAGGAAAGTGCAAGATGTGCCAGGCCCAGGTTCATGTGGGTGTGTCCGGCGCAGATTTTTTCGATGCGGTGCACCTGCGGCCAGAAGCCATCGCTGGGTTTACCTGCCTCCGGGGTAAAGGCAAAGGTTTTGTCTTTGGTGGTTTGCTCACCGTAAAACCAGTCATCAGAAACCCCGTTGGCAAAGTAATTCAGTGTTTCGTAACATGTACCATACACATAATTGTTTTCGCGGGTCATGAATTTGGCATATTCGATAAAAATATCACCGTCTGGGGTAAGCTGGTCATTGTATCCCCAGGGATAAATCAGCAGGTCGCTGTAAGTGTGGTTGTTGAGGGCCAGAGTGAAGTTATACGCTTCGGCAAACTCTTTTTGCATGGCTGTTTCAGGCTCTGAAAATGGGCCTGTGCCCCGATAAGTCTGAGCAGGTGGGTTGGGCGAAGAACCACTGTTGTTGTGCCCCCACATGTAACCAAAGTTGCGGTTGAGGTCTACTCCAATGCTTCCGTCACTATTGATACGTTTGTTTTTTCGGTGCATGGAACCCCCGTTTGGGTGGGTAGTTTCGCAAAAAATATAACCGTCAGGGTTTACAGCAGGAACAAAATACATCTCCACGTTGTCAACAAGATATTGAATTTCAGGGTCGGAGTCATAGTTTTCCAGCAGGTACCACATCTGGAAAAGCATTTGCTGCATGGATGCAGGTTCGCGGGCATGGGTAAGGGCCGTATACAGAACGCGGGGTTTGTCCTGGGTCACTTCGGGGTTGTTGGAAATGCGCACCCAGTAAACAGGCCTGCCCTCAATGGAGAGGTTGGTGGAAATGGCTTCTTTTTGTGAAATTAATCCAGGAAATAATGCCCTCATGGCATCCAGATCGTCCAGAAGTTCGGCATAGGTGTGAAATCCTCCCATGGAGCCCAGCATAAAATTTTCAGGGGTGACGTAAGGAGTATTGTTTCTGGATGATTGCTTCATCATCCGGTTTACCTCATCGATATCAATGCCTGCGTTGCGCTGCTGGTAATAGCGTGTCATGTCTTCAATGATTATCTCATACTGAAAACCGGCGTCGGCAATCTGTTTGAGTTCTGATTCGGAAAATTCTCCCTGAATGGAAATGCCTGTCTTGAAATTTACTGCAGGCAGGGCAAGACCCAATTGGGTCAGCTCTGTTAATTCTCTACCTTCCAGAAGGATATTCACCCGGTGGTGTTTCTCGCCTTGGCCGTGGGCAGCCGAAAAAATAAACAAAATAAGAACAAGGGAAATTGTTCTGGTAAAGATTTTACTCATTTGTGTCTGGATTTTTGGGACAATTAAATCTGATATTTCAAATGGGCTTGCAAGTTATATATTCTTTTTCAGATAGAAAACAAAATATTGCATTTCCTCCAAATTAGAATCCTTATCTTTGCAAGTTCTTTGGAAAGCATTGGCACAGGTTTCCGGGAAGTTTTAAACATAAGACCTGCAGAGGTTTATCAGTTTTGCACGTGCCGGTTTGGAAAAAAATAATCTACCATAAAGTTAATATCATAAACATGTCATTACAATTAAGTGAACAGGAAAGGTTCAGGCGCGAAGCTCTGATCGAACTACAACAGCTGGGCATTGATCCTTACCCAGCAGAAGAATACCATATAAACGCCACGGCTCAGCAAATACTGGAAAAATTTCCCGAAGATGAAAATGCTTTTCAGCAAGTCCAGGTTGCCGGCCGCCTGATGGGGCGTCGTATCATGGGTAGTGCTTCTTTTGCCGAATTGCAGGATTCTTCCGGCCGGATCCAGTTGTATTTCAATCGTGATGAAATATGCCCGGGAGAAGACAAAACCTTTTATAATACCGTATTCAAAAGGTTATTGGATATTGGTGACATCATTGGAGTAAAAGGACATGTGTTTGTAACCAAGATGGGAGAGGTCACCATTCATGTGAAAGAATACAAAATCCTTTGCAAATCGCTCCGGCCTCTTCCGGTAGTAAAGGAGAAGGACGGCCAGGTGTATGATGCATTTAAGGATCCTGAGCAGAGATACCGCCAGCGTTACCTGGATTTGATTGTAAATCCGGAAGTGCGCGACACTTTCAGGCAGCGTGCCCGTCTTATCCAGTCTATGCGTGACTTCCTGCTTAATAAAGAATACCTTGAGGTGGAAACTCCTGTTCTTCAGCCTATATACGGAGGTGCTGCTGCCCGTCCTTTCAAAACCTACCACAATACCCTTGATACCACCCTTTACCTGCGTATCGCCAATGAACTTTACCTGAAACGGTTGATTGTGGGTGGCTACGATGGTGTATTTGAGTTTGCCAAAGATTTTCGTAATGAAGGGATGAGCCGCTTTCATAACCCCGAATTTACGCAAATGGAGTTGTACGTGGCATGGAAAGATTACCTCTGGATGATGGATATGGTGGAAGAGATGGTGGAGAAGATTTCCCTTGATATGCATGGTACCACCAAAGTGAAAGTGGGAGAAAATGAGATAGATTTTAAAAGACCCTGGAAACGCTTTACCATGTATGGAGCCATTGAGCATTTCACCGGAGTGGATGTTTCGCAGATGAGCGAGGA
>SLPR01000097.1 GCA_007131895.1 Bacteroidales bacterium
AACTTCGTCGGGTACCATGTATTTCTGGAAACCAAACTTTTCGGAGTCGGTTTTGTATTCAAATGCATTTTGGGAAAGATGCAGCAGAAAGCTGACCTTTTCAACATCGCTCATGGGCTGGAGGATGGGTTCGAGCACCTGCTGGGTGGATTGCACCAGGTAGTTGGAGCCGTCAGCATCCAGGTATATATTCATATCGGCCTGGGGTTGTTCGGCCAGCATGGCCACCAATACCGCATCGTATTGCAACGGAAGAGCGTATTCCTGCCCCCGGAAGTTGATGTTTAATGTTTTAGATACCGACCTGTTGGCAAACTGCGGGCTTTTATAGAAGTTCATGTCAAAAACCCTGAAAGCGCCGGGCATTGTCTGCAGGTAAGTAAAGACAGGCTGATCGCTGTTGCCGTCAATCAGGTACCAGGTTTTGTTATCAATAGTAAGACGGGGGGTGTTGTATACAGTATGCGCGAAAGGCATCAGGAACACCAGGTTGTTACCCTGGCGACCCAGCCGGATATCGTACCCGGCCTGCAACAACAAAAACCATGTGTAAAGTTTTGATGAAACTGCATTGTTGTTCGACAGTCTGTCACCCAGTTTGCGGGCCGCCATAAACAATGCCCAGTCGTTCATCCCTGTTTCCTCTGCCAAATCGAGCAGATTGACCAGGGTAGGGGTAAAGTTGGTTTTGGCTGCGTTGTCGAACCAGTCCGACACGTTTTTCTCGTCGGTGCCGTAGGCCCGGATTCCCCTGAAGGAACGGTCAGCATCCACGGTAAAGGTTCTTCCGTAAAAGTCAATGTTGAGGGTTTGGGTTACCCTGGGTACGGCATGATCAACGGGCCTGACCGTAAGCGGCTCCCTGAATTGCCCGCGGGGTGCAACACGGGCATCCGAAGGGGGGATGGTAGGGATAACGGTTTCTTCCCTGGCTTTTCGCTCTTCTCTTTTCCCGGCATCCTCCTGCAGTGGGTCGTAAGGAGGAATTTCGTCGGGCTTGGGACCCGGTTCGGGCTTCTCCCCCAAAAACACCTGCATCCGTTCCCATTCATTTTTCAGGTATTCGGCGTATTCACGATTGCGCTGCTCAACATAGTCGTCAAATTCTTTGTTCATTGCCTGCATCACACTGTCGCGTTGAGCAACAAACTCACGAAACCCTTGTTCCTGTTGTCTTCTGAATTCTTCAAAATCAGGATCCTGGCTCATGGCGCAAGGGACAGTAAAAAGAAAAACTGCGATGAGCGTCAACAATTGTTTTTGCATGGCTTGTGGGGATTAGGTGAAATGTTTTTTTAACAATCTGGCTTTACTGAATAATTCTGGGGTATAGATTGATTTTTTACGGAGGTATTGTTGATAGATTAGCTTAAATGATTTGCCAGTGCTGTAAAAGTAAAAAAAGGTGTGTTAAAAACAAAAGGAAAAATGGTTGGAAAATGGCTTAGGGTAGAGATGTAAATTCTGATGTCTTATGATATGCGTTAAAAAAAACAATAACAATCGGTCAATAAGGGTTTTATTTCATAAATTTACCTTCCAAACACTTTAGAAATATTTGCTTATGAAGGGAAAATGCTCGTTTACTTTATTCCTGGTAATCTTTTTTAGCCAGGTTGCTTTCAGCCAGGTGCAATTTGGTTTTAAACCTGAAGAGGTAAAGTACCGTCTGCAATATGATGTCAATAAACTTGCATCAGAAGAGATGGAAGGACGTGAGGCCGGAACGGAAGGGGAGCGCAAGGCTGCTGCTTTCATAAAATCGCGATTCAAAGAAATAGGGCTTCAGCCGTTATTTGAGGACTCTTATCTGCAGGATTTTGAGTTTTCAGGTGAATGGATCTTTGGGGATGAGAATCATTTAGTGATAGGGGATGGAGAATTTTCGCAACATAGCGATTACTTTGTATTGCCTAACTCTGCCAGTGGCCAGATTTATGCCCGGGGTGCATATGTAGGCTTTGGATTGCAGACCGGCACGCACAACGATTATGAAGATCTGAAAGATTTGGAAAACAGAATATTTTTCATTGAATATTTTTTGCCTCCTGATCTTGACGATGGAGCCATGAGGTTGCCCCTTGAAGTGTTGCAGAAAAAAATTGAAACGGCTCAGGCCAATGGTGCCCTTGCCGTTATTTTTGTAAATACGCAAGGTGAACGCAACGATCCCCCTACCAGCCTGAGGCAGCAGCTTGGACGTGAGAACCTTCCCGTCGTATTTGCAAAAGCTGAGGTATTTGAGTATTGGCAGCAGATGGGAGGAGAGGACTATATTTCCCTTTCAACCGATTTATACAGGGAAACCTATACCGCCTGGAATGTTGCCGGTTACCTTGACAACCAGGCGGAAACAACCGTTGTAATTGGTGGCCATTACGATCATTTGGGTTACGGGGGTTCTGGTTCGCGCAGCCCCGGCGCCAATGCGATTCATTTTGGTGCTGATGACAATGCGTCAGGAACAGCAGGTGTAATGGAATCTGCCCGTTTTTTGTCACAGTCAGACTATACTTCCAATAATTATATTTTTATTGCTTTCTCTGCTGAAGAAAAAGGGTTGCTGGGAAGCAGGCACTTTACCAACACTGATGCCTATGACATGAATAAAGTAAGCTACATGTTTAATCTTGATATGATTGGGCGACTGGAAAACAGAAGCATTACTTTATATGGCACTGGTACTTCACCGGTGTGGGACTCTCTTATTGATTTGAATGCCGGAGATGAATTGCTGGTAAGGAAAAGCGCAAGCGGACTGGGTGGTTCGGATCATACCAATTTCTACAGACAGAACATTCCGGTTCTTTTCTTTTTTACTGGCATTCACGAAGATTATCACCGTCCTGGTGATACACCCGATAAGATTAACTATGACGGAATGTATTCCATACTGAATTTTTCTTACCGCATGACAGCAATGCTTGATGCAATGGGCAGGCCTGAGTTTACTGAAACACCCGTTGCACGGCGTGGTACCGCGCGTGGTCAGGGTCCGGTGCTGGGGTTAATGCCCGATCATGCTTTTGATGGGGAGGGGTTGAAAATTATGGCAGTTACTGATAACAACCCTGCCCAGAAGTCAGGGATGAAGGCAGGTGATATTATCGTGCGAATAGGAGATACACGAATTACGGATGTTTTTACTTACATGCAGTCCCTGGGTAGTTTAAGAGCCAATGATACTGTTAAGGTAAGACTCATAAGGGATGGAGAAGAACTGGTGCTGGACGTAAAATTATGACAGGGCTTTGCATTCGGACAAAAGCCCGGCCACCGGTTTGGTTAATTCCCTCTGAAATCTAAATTTCAAAGAAGGCCCTGAACCGGTGCCCGGATTCATTTTTCTGTTCAAACAGCGGGTAACGTTTTATTTAAAAAC
>SLPR01000315.1 GCA_007131895.1 Bacteroidales bacterium
AGAACAGCTGTCCCGATGTAACTATATATTTTTTTTCTCATTTTATTTAATTTTTGAATTTATAATTCCGGTGTTGCGTGCGGCAGTTTGCGTTACCTGGCTGGTCCCTATGACCACCGGGAGAAACACCTGATTCATTATGGGTTTGACGTTTCTGCACATTGCATAAAAAAAGCTACATAGTTACAGACAAACCAAAGCTAATTTGCCGGGTGTTGGGATTACGAGCCATAGCAATGTTGGAATCCACTTCAGGATCTTTTCCTTTATAATCGGTAAAGGTCAGCAGGTTTCTTCCTGAAGCAAACACTCTCATTCCGGCAAGCGTGCCGGTACCGGCAAGCCATCTTTCGGGCAATTCCCATGATAGGGTTAGGTTTTTCAACCTGACAAAAGATGCCCTCTCAAGCAGGCGGGTGTCAAACTGGGTAAACTGTTGTCCCCACCTGGGAAACCTGGTGACATCGCCCGGGTTTTTCCAATAGTCTGCCACATCCTTCGACTGGTTAAATCCCTGGAATACCGTTGGATTTTCAGAAAAATAGCGATCATTATTGATCATGTAATGACCAGAGGAGAAAGAAAAGTCCATTTGAAGGGTAATTCCTCGCCAGCCACCATTCAGACCAAATCCGCCCGACCAGGGAGCATAGCGGTCTTTGCCTGTATATTGCTCAAGGTCCGCCTCAACAAAAACTTTGGTTGTTTCTTCCATGCGGGTAACAGAACGATCTTCTCCCGGCACATACCACATGGCCATGCCATCTTCCGGGTCGATTCCTGCAAATATGGGAGCAACAAAAGCTACAGGTTCTCCTACGATGTAGCCGATACTGGTGTTGGCAATAAACCACTGATCTCTGCCATGAAACAGTTCGGTGATTTCATTTTTATTGTAGTTAAGATTTGTATAAGAAGTAAGGAAGTAATCTGTGCCTCTGACCACATCTAAAGACAAAGAAAGATCTATACCTGAGTTGCGCATACTTCCCACATTTTCCATAATCTCATCAAATCCTGACACATAGGGTTGTGGCACAGCCATGAGCATGCTCTCTGTATTTCTTATGTAATAATCCATGGTAGTTCTTATGCGGTCGTTCCACAGACCAAAATCAGTTCCTATGGTTGTTTTGGTTTGTGCTTCCCATGTAAGCCTTGGGTTACCGGGAGAAGCAATAAGCCATGAAGATTGTCCCTGGTAGGGGTTGAAGGTTCCCATGGTTGCCAGATGGCGGTAGTTTCCTATTTCAGAATTTCCGCTTGTGCCGATACTTGCCTTGAATCGCAGAGAAGTTAATACCTCCATGTCTTCAACAAAGCTCTCCTTTGCAGCATCCCACATCACACCCGCAGACCAGAAGGTAGCCGAGCGGTTTTCACGTCCAAAGCGGGAAGATTCATCACGGCGCAAAGATAAATCCGCATAATACCTGCGGTCTCTGGCATAATCTATACGTCCAAAAAAGGATGAGTATGCATAGTCGCTTTTAGACTGACCTATGCCCCGGGTATCAGGGTCACCGGCACCCAGCAGGATAAGCCTGTCGTCAGAGATACCCGCTACTTGAGAAAAGAAGTTGTTATAATCATTCTGAATGTACTCCTGTCCGGCCAGGAGGGTAAAATCATTGCGCAGAGCTGTGTTAAACTTGTACTCTGCGGTATTGGTAATGCTCAGCGAATTGCTGCGCGAAAAATATTCACGGAGTCTGCCATTTCCGGTATATTCCATATGCAGAGGCCTGATGGTTTCTGTTTCCCGGTAATCGTACGCATCTATCCCTCCCTGCGATCGTATGGTAAGGCCTTCAGCAGGATTGAGCTGAAGATAACCTGTCATATTCAACTGTGTATTGTTTCCGATGGCAGGCTCATATTCCTCCCTGTACTTAGGGTTGATAATGTTTAGTCCCGGAATGTGGTCATGTTTATCACCCTCCTCGTCATATGGGGAATAAAAGGGAACCAGGAGCTCCATCAAACCGTAATTAAGATAGCTGTTGTTGGTTCCGGCATACATGGGGTTGATTTGCCTGTTATCGTTGCTAAGACCGATATTGGTTCCAAAGCTCAGCCAGTCGTTGGCGTGCGAGTTAATATTAGCCCTCACAGAGTATCGCTCATATTCAGATCGTGCCGCTACACCATCCTGATAGTAATAAGCTCCTGACACGTAATAGGTAGTTCTTCCCCCTCCCCCTTGTATTGAGATATCTCCCTGATAGGTAGGGGTGTTTTGCTGATAAAAGTACTCATGCCAGCGGGTATCAGCCGGGTATTGCTCCCTTAGTGTGCGAATTTGCTCTTCATTTCTAAACCCGGATTCCAACCAGAAGGAAGCAAGCTGATCGGCATTCATGAAACTTTCAAAATAGGAAGTATTTGCCAGAGATGAGAATCCATACTGGGAATTCAGCCTAACCGTAGCCTGTTGATCGCGATGACCGCGTTTGGTTGTAATATACATTACACCGTTAGCCGCCCTCGATCCATAAATGGAGGTGGCAGAGGCATCTTTGAGAAAAGTAACACTTTCAATGTCATTGGGGTTGATCGACAGAACATTGCCTGCTGCGATGGGTACACCATCAAGTACATAAAGAGGGGTTGAACTGGCAGAAATGGAGCCTACGCCATGCAATCTTACAGAGGATGACGCACTTGGCTCACCTGTAGAGGTATACACCTGCACTCCGGCTACCTTCCCCTGCATGGCATCCCACAAATTGGCCATGGGCCGTGATTCAATCTCAGCTGCATTTACCGTGGAAATAGAACCGACAACGCTACCAATGGCTCTTTCGGTGCCATACCCCATTACCACAACCTCGGAAAGAGCAGTCGCTGCAGTGGCCAGGGCTACATCAATAATATTCCTGCCATCTACAGGTATTTCACGGGTAGTCATTCCAATAAACCGGTAAACAAGCACTGCGTCGGGAGCTACATTGAGCTCATAAGTGCCATCAAGATTTGTGACTGTGCCGTGGTGGGTTCCTTTTACCTGAACAGAAACCCCGGGAAGGGTGCTGCCATCTCCAGCATCAGTAACCGTTCCGGTTACCTTAATCTGCTGTGCATTCAGTGCTGCACCTGTTAAAATCAGGTACACACATACCATAAATAATTTTTTCATGTCGTTGCTTTTAGTTAGTAATTAACCGAAGAAAGTTTATTGGTATAATCAGATAACCGGCAATCATTAAACAAAAACAACATATAAAGAACGATATTACGTCCCCTTGGGGAAAGACGTCAACGCAAAAGAAACCCTAAAGAATACAGGAGTTTCAGCAAAAATAATTTGTAAGTTATGGCCGGGAAAAAGGAAAGTGCGGTTGCTTCAAAACCTGAAGCAGGGTATTTG
>SLPR01000186.1 GCA_007131895.1 Bacteroidales bacterium
AATACCTTTGGCAGCTTTGAAGATAAACTGGTGGAAGATTTTAACGATTATGGAACTCCTTTTATCATAATCCACAACAAGTCGGACATCAGCGCCCTGGATGCAGACTTTCAGTTGTTGCTAAGTCAAAAATTTCCGGGGGTTCCTTTGCTGGAGTTTTCTGCTGTATTTCCGGTAAACAGGGAAAGAATAATCCATTCCATGCGCACTACCATACCGCCTTCGGCCTGGAAGAAAAGCAGCCTGCTGGGCGATTTGCTCTCCTATGGCGATTTGGTATTGCTGATAACCCCCATTGATATTGAGGCCCCTGAAGGAAGGCTCATACTGCCCCAGGTGCAGGCCATTCGTGACATACTCGACAATGATTGTGTTTGTGTGGTGGTAAAAGAGCGTGAAGTAGATTCGCTGATAAAAGTTCTCCATCCACGCCCGGCACTGGTGGTAACCGACAGCCAGGTTTTCCTCAAGGCAGATGCGTCTATTCCGGGTGATATTCCCCTTACAAGTTTCAGCATCATGCTGGCCCGCCACAAGGGCGATTTTGAGAATTATGTAAAGGGGACACCCAAAATCTCCGAACTTAAAGACCATGATCGGATCCTTCTGCTGGAAAGCTGCACCCATCACGTTGCATGCGATGATATCGGAAGAGTAAAGATTCCCCGATGGATGAACAGCTTCACAGGCAAAAAGCTGGAGTATGACGTAGTATCAGGACTCAATGATCTGCCCCGATCTATCAATGATTATGCCCTTGTGGTGCAGTGCGGAGGTTGTGTTATCACTCCCAAGCAAATAAAGAGCAGGCTGAAGCCTGCCCTGGATGCCAATGTAGCAGTAACCAACTACGGCATGGCCATTGCCTGGATGCATGGTATTTTCAAAAGAGCGGTTGCTCCCTTTCTGAAAGTTGACGCAAGTGCCGAAGATTATTTGTAATTTCGTATACACAAATATCACTCATAAATCCTATGACAAAATCATTGCAGGAAATACTCAGCCAGGATGAATTCAGCAAGCCTGATTTGGAAAGAATGCTCTCAGCAGATGAACAGGAGAGACAACTTATTTTCGCCAGGGCGGAAGAGATAAAAAAGAATTTCGTTGGTAACAAGGTGTATTACAGGGGGCTGATAGAATTCTCCAATCTTTGCGGAAAAGACTGTTATTATTGTGGAATTCGTGCAGGCAACAAAAGCACGCACAGGTATGAAGTTACTGAAGCGGAGATATTAGAGGCCGCAAAGTACGCGTATGATAATAAATATGGCAGCCTTGTCATACAGGCAGGAGAACGGAGTGATAAAAGTTTTGTAAACCGGATTGCATCGCTTGTGAGCCAGATAAAAGAAATGAGCAACGGGGAACTGGGTATAACCCTTTCGCTGGGAGAACAAACAGAAGAAACCTATAAACTCTGGTACAACATGGGTGCTCACAGGTACCTGCTCAGAATAGAGGTCTCCAACCCCGAGCTTTATCATAAATACCATCCCGGCGATAAGAAACACGATTATTTTCAGCGGATGGAAAGCCTTCATTTGTTGAGAAAGATTGGATACCAGGTAGGAACAGGGGTGATGATTGGGTTGCCCTTCCAAACCATCAGCGACCTTGCCGACGATTTGCTCTTCTTTCGCAATTTTGATATTGACATGGTGGGGATGGGCCCCTATATCGAGCATGAAAACACCCCCATGTATGAATTTAAAGACCAGCTGATTTCCAAAACAGACAGGTTCTACCTCAGTCTGAAAATGGTGGCCATACTGAGAATCATGATGAAGGATATCAATATCGCTGCCACTACAGCTATGCAGGCAATTGACCCCATGGGAAGGGAGAAAGCCATTAAAGTGGGTGCAAATATCATCATGCCCAACTTAACTCCCACCAAATACAGAGAAGACTATCTGCTTTACGAAGACAAACCCTGTATCGATGAGAATGCCGACGACTGCAAAAAATGTCTTGAAGCCCGCATTCACATGGCAGGTGGACAGGTAGGCTATGGCGAATGGGGCGACTCCAAACATTTTGACAAAAGAAAAGGGAATTCCTGAAAACTCCCTGCTAATTATTTCAAAACTTCTCAGCCCCCGGCCTTCTTAGCCTTAAAACCTTCTTTGGTAAGATATTCCAGTACCTTATCGCGATGGTCGCCCTGCAAAAGAATTTCTCCATCTTTTACAGAACCACCCACCCCGCATTTATTCTTCAGGGTTTTGCCCAAGGACTCCATATCTGCTTCCGATCCAATAAAACCAGTTATCAATGTGGCCGATTTACCGCCTCTGCCCTTTTTGCTTAGTAATATTTTCAGATTTTGCTGCTGAGGTGGCAAAGTGTCCGGTTCTTTCTCGGGAATGGTAAAATTCAAATCCTTATTGGTTGAATAAACGATGTTGCCCAATGTTTTTGCTTTCTTTTTTGCCATAACTATATAATGTTTTTATTAAAGCCATCCTTTCGGGATAGCCGCTAAACACAAAGCCGGGAAATCAACATATTGTCTCCCGGCTTTGGTTGTATTATAAAACAAGATATCAGGCTGGGCTTTCGCCTGCAGCCCTCATGCCCATAATATCACGGTCAAACATATAAAGGTTTCCGTCACCAAGCAGGTCAATCTTGTCCAGAAGTCCCTGTACTGAGGATTCTTCCTCCATCTGCTCGTCTACAAACCACTGAATCCAGTTATGGGTAGTAAAATCTTTTTCTTCCAGGCAAATACCAACAATATTATTGATAGATTTGGTAACCATTTGCTCATGCTCCAGCGCAGCTTCAAAAGCTTGTTTCACCCCTTTCATTTCGCGCGGAGGCTGATCAATTTTGGGAATAATTGCGTTTCCGCCTCTTTCATTAATATATTTGACAAACTTTAGCATGTGCTCAAGTTCTTCCATGTGCTGTGCATAAAACCAGTTGGAAATTCCTTCAAGACCTTTGCCATCAGCCCATGAGGCCATTGCCAGATACAGCTGTGCTGCATAGCCTTCTTTTTCAACCTGCTCATTCAATACCTTTTCCAGTTTTTTCGTTAACATATTCGCTATTTTTAATGGTTAATAATTCAGTTCTTATCTACAAAGTTAGCAAATATCATTAAAGAAGTCCCGGGCAGAAAAAAAATTCAGCCATGCGGAAAAGAAGAAAAAAAGAAGAAATCAGGAATTAAGTGCTTCTGCGCCACCCACAATTTCAACAATTTCGTTGGTTATAGACGCTTGTCGAACTTTGTTGTAGGTAATGGTCAGATTTTTGAGCAACTCTGTGGCATTATCCGTGGCTTTGTGCATAGCAGTCATACGTGCACCCTGTTCGCTGGTAAAAGAATCAAGCAAAATTCTGTAAAAATAGG